>DPAW01000185.1:5784-9760 GCA_003517285.1 Verrucomicrobiales bacterium | reverse complement strand
CAGGCGGGCTGAATTCAACTCCATACGGGCGTTTTCGATGGTGGTAAGATTGCGGGTGAGCAGCACCTTCCATTGTTCGTCGTGCGTGTCCACTTCCTCCAAGGTTTCCACCTTGCTCATGGCATCACGCAAATCTTCAATGGTGCGGGCCATTTGCTCGGCATCGCGCTGGGTATCCATGTGCGCTTCCTCCATGAGGCCGAGGCTGCGCGTCAGCTCATGCATCATCTCCTCTCGGCCGGTTTGAAATTCCGAGAAGCGTCGGCGCGAATCCTCCACGGTGGCCTTCTCGCGTTCGAGCTTCTCGCGGGCACGATTCAGCTCGGCCAACTTCGTTTGTAATGAAGTGGCTTGGTGATCCAATTCCTCCCGGTCATCCGACATCACAGTTGTGCGCTTGGTGGTGATGGGAAAATCTTCCTCCAGTAAATCCGGCTCATCGAACGCAGCCATGGCAAAAACGCTAAAACGCAAAACGGCAAAAGTAAAGCACAGGTTGGGGTGTGCCGCTAAAAAGCCCCCAACGGGTGGGGTTAATGCTCATAATTCCGAGCGCGCTGGAGGCCATAAGCTAACGGGCCGAAGCCAACCCCCAGCGAGAAGACGAGGAACATGCCAATGTAAATGGCCTGCTGGGTTTCATCCGCGCGGCCGAAAATTTGCCAGGGCGATCCAAAGGGCGACCCGATTCCGAGCATCATCACGGCCATGCCGATGTACACAAAGCTCACCACCAAACAAAACGTGCCGCCGAAGCCGGAGACAATCTTACTCGGGTTATCCTCCTTGAGATCTGGGTACATCACGCCCATGCCCATGGCGAGGCCGTTCAGGGCCAGAGCCATCACGGAGATGCCGCCGCAGAAAAACACTTTTTGGGCTGTCGGCAAATGCAGCATGTTGCTCGAAAGCCAAATGAGCGGAATGGAAATCGCCAGCGAAATGACGGTGGCTAGCATGAACTTCACGCCGACCACGCGGTTTAATCCAAGTGGGGAGAGGCCGACGATCCAGAGGCGTTTGCCTTCCAGCGAAAACTGCGGGTAAACGAAACGCGTGGTCAACGTGGCGAGGTTCAGCGCGCACGCAGCGAGGTTCATGAAACTGACGAGCTTGGAAAAATAATCGCCACCAAACCGGCCTCCCGAAAACAGCGAGGTGAATTGCTCCGTGAAAAACCGGAGGTTCAAAATGTAAATGCCGAGAATACCAAAGAGGATGAGCGATTGGCCCCACTGCGCGGTGTCGCGCCAGAAGATGCGGATATCCTTGAGCACAACGGCGCGCACATCCGGTGAGAGGAAGGGCACGCGTTGCAGGGTGCTGTCCAGAAAGCCGGGGGCAAAATCGAAGTCCTTGCGTTTTTCCAGTTGCGCGCGATACCAGGCTTGAAAGCGGACGGTCAACGAGGTTTGCCAGATCACACTGATGATTTGTGCCAGAGCCGTTAACAGAATGATCCACGCGCCGGTTCCAATTAGCGAGAGATGTTGCAAGGGGGCTTCGCCGCCGAACGCAGTGAGCCATTGGTTGGATTGGAGGAGGAACAAGCCCAGCAATCCCAAAATGCTGCTAGCCGTCAGCAAATGGGCACTGCGGGAATTCAGCACCCACGAGACCACGGCGAGCAACGGAATGAGCCCCAGCCAAATGGGGCCCAGGGCAGAGACGGATTTATCGGCCGGTGCGTCGGCTTCATTCACGGGTGCTAGCTTGGTGAGCTGCCAATGGTTGAGGTCGGTTTCCGGCAGGTCGGCGTCGGGTTGCTGCCAAAGTTCCTGGGCGGTGGAGCCGCGGATGTGCTCAGTAAAATTGGTGCTGGTGAAAGTGAGGCGAAGATGGCTGGCGTCTTCGCGGGTCAATGCGCCTTCAAAGTAATTACCGTGATCGGTGACATTAAATGTTTCTCCGGTTAGCTCATCGTTTTCATCTACCTTTTCCACTTCGCGGCGGAAATAAAGTCGATAGGTAGCATCGGCCTTAGGTTGGGTGTCGCCGGCTGGAATCAAAAGATGATTGGTGTGGACGGTGGGGCGCGGGGTGTTGTGCAGATCCTGCACCTGCAGGGCTGGCGCATCGGGCATCAACACCGACTCCGGTTCGGCGGCAAACTCCGCGGCCGGGCCTCGTAGATGGTTGCGGCCCCGGACAAGGTCCAAGCCGGATAGGGAGGAACGTAAATTGGCATTGATGAGATATTCCAAGTCCGGCCCTAACTGCTGCATCTCTCCTGAGGCACTACGTTCGTAGAGGAGGCGCAGGCTGGGTTTCAAGGCGTATAAGCCATCCTGCACCAGTCGTGGTTCCAATTGCGCCACCTTGTTCGTAGTCCAACGACCGAGATCAATGGAGGCGATGTCCGGAGATTTTTTCTGGGCCGCATAGGTTTCGGCCAAAGGCGCGAATTCGCCGTGCCAGAAATCCTTGATGCTACTGAGATTGACCAGAGGCAAGAACCACGCGAGCAGGATGATTTGCGCGCACAGCCGAGGGGCGAAGGACACGGCCTGGCTCCAATCCCCGGCTAGACTGCCTCGGCTGAGCGTGGCGGATAGGGATTGGTAAAAGGTTTTGCCAGTGCTGGTGAAGCCGAGGAAGCCGAAGAACAGGACATTGGCTGTGAGCACGCCGATGAAAAACTGTGCCAGAGTGTGTGCGCCATCCACCCAGTTGGTGAGCGTACTGGAGAGCCAGTAGCTGGGCAGGAAAGGGAACTGCGCGAATTGGGTCTTGGCCAGTAACCGGTCGGTGAGATCCAGCACGCGCGTTTCTAGGGTTTGTTCAGTTGCCGCCTCAGGTTGGAGGTACACCTTCACCATGTACACGATTGCCAGCAGCAAGAGCACGGCGGTGGTTTGAAATAAACTGCGGTCGAGATAACGAGCCATGAACACCGCAATCCAGCAGCCGAAGACCGCGGGCAGGATGATAAATAACGCCACCAAAAACGGCGTGACCATATAAAATCCCAGCGATGCCTTTTGGTGAATACCGTAGGCGACCACCAAGGGCGCAATCAGCAGCAGGAAGGCCCATGAAGCCACCACGGTGGTTTCTACCAACTTCCATTGGAAGATGTGGTTGGCCGAGAAAGGTAGGCTTTGCAGAAAACGTGTTTCCTGATTCCGAAACATGTTGGTGTAGCCAACCACCACATTGGAAAAAAGCAGCAGCATGAAGAGCATGGCAAAGAGCAGGAACACCAGATGCTCAATCAACAGGTCGCCCAGCCCGGGGAATTTAGAGACATAACGCAGGCCCGCCCAAAACAAGCCGGAAGCGATGAGGGGATAGAAGATCAGGAACACCGCTACCATGAACGACAGCGTGCCCGAGCGCGAACCGGCCTGCGTGACGCGGCGCCACGCCTGTAGCAGGTTTACCTTCAGCAACAGCAGGAACGGCGACGGAAATCGCTGGGAGGAATCGCTCATCAGCCTTGATGCAGTTGGCGTTGTACGGCCACGTCGGATTCTTCTCGCGTCAGGGCTAGGAAGGTTGCCTCCAGCTCGGCATTGCCCTCGCCGCCCAGATTATGCAGTTCCTCCTCGGTGCCCACGGCCACCAGCTTGCCCATGTGCACGATGCCAATACGATCAGCCACTTCCTCGGCCACGCTAAGCTGGTGCGTGGAGAGAAATACGGTCATCCCTTGCGCTGCACGTTCCTTGAGTACTTCTTTGAGAATATATTGGTGATGCGGATCTAGGCCCACCATCGGTTCATCCAGCACAAAGACCTCGGGGTTGTGCATCAGCGCCGAGACAATCGCGATGCGCTGGCGTGTGCCGTGGGAAAGGCTTTCGATGCTCTTACGCAGGTACGGCTCTAACGAAAAACGGGGGATAAGATCACGCGTGCGTGTCTCGATGTCCTGCTCGTTCATGTGAAAGAGCTGGCCGGTGAACCGGAGGAATTCCCACGGCGTAAGCTTATCATACAAAAACGGAAAGTCCGGCACATAGGCGAGGCGCTT
>DPAW01000185.1:0-5472 GCA_003517285.1 Verrucomicrobiales bacterium | reverse complement strand
ATAGGCGAGGCGCTTACGCACCTCGATGGGCTCTGTTTGCACATCGTAGCCGCACACCTTGGCTGTACCGGTGGTGGGGGCAATGAGGCCGACCAGCATTTTGATGGTGGTGGTTTTGCCGGCGGCATTCGGGCCGAGCACAGCGAAAAATTCGCCTTTGCCGACCGTGAGACTCAGGTCATCGACGGCGGTCAGGTCGCCGAATTCCTTCACGAGATGGGTCAGTTCGATCATTGATCACGGCGCAACCGGCCGTAAAAGTTCTGGTTGCGCAGAACAATGGATTTGGGCAGGTCGAGCTTGGAGGTTTTGCTGATGGTATCAATCAGCACATTAGGAATCTCCACGCGCAGGATTTCCCCGAGCGTGTTGACGTAAATTTTCACGAGCATATCCTCCACGATCGGCACATCAATACGATACACCTTGATGCGCGAGCGCACGCCGGGCAGCAGGTCAATGTGGGCCTGACGCGGGAGTTCCAGCTTGAAGTTCAGCGGGCGATTTTTGAGTTCCTCTGAGTTCAGAAAATTCTTCACCATCAACGAAGCTCCGCTGGCCGCGAGCGCCGGTACGCCGGCCAACTTCAATCCGGCGCCCACCAGTTTCTCCGGTTTACTTAGGTCTTCCAGTGGAACGTCTACTTCCTGCTCGGCCCCCTCCAGACTGGCACGGAGGGTGACGAAATTATTTGTGGAATGGGCATCCACGGTAAATTCGAATTGGCGTTCACTGATCTCGCGTTCGAGTTGCACTTGCACCGAGGTCCATTGCTGGTCCGGAAACGGGCTGAGGCTGATGTGAAAATCAAAGATGACATCTTCCCGGGAGTCTGCGGAATGCAGGCGGCCACGGCTAATATCTAAGGTGTACTCGCCGACCTTTTCTACCATACCCTCCACGCTGCCGCCTTGGGTGGTGTCACGCACCACCGTAGGCGTCCAATCCAATGCGCCAAGCAGTTGGTTGCTGCGTTCATCCACTACCTGCAATTTGGCTTCGTCCTGAGCGTTGAGGATTTTTTCCCAGACTAGTTGGATATCCACGGCCGCCCCGAGGCTTTGACCAGCGTATTCGACCTGCCATAGGCGATAGGTCATAAACGCCCAAAAGGTGAAGAGGATGAAAAGGATAACGCGCTGCATGGTCGGGTGTGCACGGGTAGTGTACTATTCCCGAGTAGGAATAATCAACTCCTGACCGATCTGCAGTTTGGAGGGATTCAAGCCCGGATTGGCGGCGTATAGTTCCTGGAGCTGAATCCCATATCGCCGGGCGATGGCCGTGGGGTTCTCTCCAGATTGCACCTTGTGCTTGCGGCTGGCTACCGGTGGCGGTGGAGTTGAGGTGCCGCCGGGTTGAGGTAATTGAACCGTGCTGTTGGTACCCGGGCGCGGATTGGGGTTAATGCCGCGGGATTGGAGCTGATGCCGTAGGGCCTGATTTTCGGCGGCCATTTGGTTGAGCTGCGAGCGAAGTTGTTGGATGGCTGTGTCGGGCGCGTGCTGTGGTGAGCCGAGAATATCCCTTGCCAAATCGCCCTTGAGCGCCTCGATATGGTTTTGGACAATCTTGCCTTTGGGAGCGTCAGGGTCGAGGCTGAGATAGCGTTGGAGATGATAAATTGCTGCGGCCGGATCGGATTTGCGAGTAAAGTAGAGCAGCCCAATTTCGAAATGGGCCAGTGAGGAGCGGGGGTTAGCTTCGAGGGCCTTATGGAAGGAACGCTCGGCGCCTTCAAAATCGAGCTGCTGCATTTGGCGGCGGCCTTCCAGGAAGTGCGGTTCCTTATCCTCGGCGTTAACAGCCCCTCCGGTGGGCTCGCAACCGATCCACGCTGTTGCGAGGATTGCGATGAAAATGGCCAGAAATTCACGCATCAACCCAACGCTATTCGATGCGACACGCACTGGCAATCGGCAGTTGTAAACAACTGCAAGCCGGCCTAGGCGAAAGGGTTGTCAGGTCGGCCCTGTGAAGGTTCATCCGATTCTTCTGCCTCGGGGTCCTCTTCGGGAGCATCCTCGTGGTCAAAGGGATTTTCAGCGGTGTGCACGGCGGTCGGCAGGAAGAAGGGGGCGAAAAAGAGAAACACCCAGCCAACAATCAAATGAAGCAGGATCAAGATCAACAAACCCATGAGCGGCAGAAACTGCAGCGCGTAACACAGACAGCCCATGGTTAACAACGCGCCGGCCGGCAGCCAAGCGGCGGTGGTGAGCCGCCATAGTTTGCTCAAGCCGCCTTCGCGATCGGCAAAAAAGGCGACCGTCTTGGCCGGCCACATGCCGAGGAGCCCAAACAACAACGTCAGCAGGCTGTAGCCCACGCCCACGGCTACGCTGGCGCCCAGCAGGAGAAACGGCCGGCGCGAGCCCCACCAGGGGATGTGGGTTTCGCGGTTGATGCGGAATTCCTCCACGGCGTACGGGAAATCCAGATAACCGAGCACGGAGCTGAGTACCCAAGTATTGCGGCGAAATTCCAGTTGCAGGTCTGCCAGTTGACCGTGTTGTTGCTGGCTGGTGGGGTCGATGATGATACGCAGGTAGCCGTTTTCGGCGAGCACCCCGGTTTGATCGGCGGGCCAATTGAGCTGGCCTTCGCTTAGGCCGGCTTGTTCGGGCAGTTGCGCCACGGCGGCATCGAGCACGGGCGCCCAGTATTGGCCCAACACCAACATCACACTGCCGCCCAGCGCGATGGCGAGGACGGCTTGCCACAGGAGTAACCGTCCCCAGCCGGTGGCGGCGAAGGAGGCGACACTGGAAAAACTAAAAGGGAAGCCCGAAGGAGCCGGAGCGTTTTCCTCCACCGGCGCGCATTCCTGAGCTTCAGGCGTTTCGGCGGGTGGTGCGGATTCTTCCGGCTCCATGGGGGGATCAGTTTCCGGCGGCTTCAGCGGGCGGTTGTTGCTGGTCTTTTTGGGGCGGCATGAGCATGACGGGAAAGGGGTAACGCAGTTTGAGTACGTCATCCACGTTGACCTCTACATGATACACGCCGGCCTCCTTGAATTCGACATTGCCGAATAGATGGACATTGGTGCGGATGTTATCGGGTTTTTCCAAACCGTATTTCATCTTATTTTCGCACAGGGTTGTGGAGCTGTCGGGTGAAATAATTTTGACGTGCTCGGTGAATTCACCTACGCCCGCTGTCCAGCGGTTAAAGCATACAATTCTTGAAGCGGTGACGGGTAGTTGCGGCACGATCAACTGCGTGAGCACGCCGATGAGCATGGGGTTGCCGTTGGCTTCCTGACGGATTTCCTCACAGAGCACGGAGCACTGGAGATCGGGGAGAATGCGGGTATCTGACATGGGTTAAGATTCGGGGGTCTCAAGGTTGAGGCCGTTGGCGCGGGCGGCGGCGTGGACGGTGTTGCGCAGCAGCATGGCGATGGTCATTGGGCCCACGCCGCCGGGATTGGGGGTGATGCGGCCGGCGATGGCTTGAACCTCGGCAAAGTCGACATCGCCTACGAGGCGGCTGCCGTTTTTGGCCTCGGGATCGGGGATGCGGTTGACGCCGACATCGATGACGACGGCGCCGGGTTTCACCATATCCGCCTTCACAAATTCGGGCACGCCCATGGCGGCGATGAGGATATCGGCGCGGCGACAGTGTTCGTCGATGTCGGCACTGCGGGAATGGCAAAGGGTGACTGTGGCGTTAGCGTGCTCGGATTTCTGGCAAAGGATTGCGGCCATGGGTTTGCCGACGATGTTGCCGCGGCCGAGGATCACGACCTCGGCGCCGCTGGTGGCGACGCCGCTGCGGATGATCAGCTCATGGACGCCGGCGGGGGTGCACGGCACAAAGCCGTCGGTATCGCCGAGAAGCAGTTTGCCGACATTCAGCGGGTGAAAGCCGTCGACATCCTTGTTGGCCGACACGGCGGCGAAGATGTTGGCTTCATTGATCTGCGATGGCAGGGGCGCCTGTACGAGGATGCCGTGCAGGGTGGGATCGGCGTTGAGTTCGCCGATGAGCTTGAGCAGATCTTTCTCGGTAGTGTCTTCGGGTAGGATGCGGGTTTGGGACTGGATGCCGAGTCGGTCGCAGGCCTTTTCCTTCATGCCCACATAGACGCGGGAGGCGGGGTCTTCCCCAACGCGGACAAAGACGAGGCCCGGCGGCGTGCCGTGGGCCTTTAAGGCCTCGGCGTGCCGCCGGGTTTCCTCGTGAATCTGATCGGCCATGGCGCGGCCATCGATCAGGTTGTCGGAAACCACGGAGCTTAGTTGGCTTCGGGTTTGTCCTCCCCCGATTGTTCGGGGGCGGATTCTTCCGGCTTGGAGTCTTCTTCCTTGGCCTTGCGCTTGGCGTCTTCGGCTTCCTGTTGCGCCTTCTCCACAGCCTCTTTGCGGGCGGCGGCGATCTTGGAGATAAACTCCTGAGTGAGCTCGCCCTTGAGGGTGTTGACCAGCAGCACGGGTGTATTGGTGTTGCGGGCGTCGAGGGCTTCTTCGCCGCTGACTAGGACTTGTTTGCCGACAAACCAGTTCAACTTGAGAGCAACCTGCTCGTCCAGCACGAGGTAGTTGATTTTCTTGCCGGAATCGAGGTGCTCCAGCACATAACCGGTGGGCGACTGGATATCCAGCGTGCGGCGCACGATACCTTCACGGGTTACAATACGCACGGGCTTGTCGGTCTTGGGCTTGGTGAGTGTGGGCGCGGGCAGGTTCGGGTTCACCTTGGCGATCTGCACAGGCTTGGGGGCTTCCGGCTTGGCCGGGGTGGCTACTTCAGGCTTGGGGTTCACGGCCACCTCGGTGGGCTGCACGGGCTTGGGATTGGTGATGGAGGGGTTCTGTTTCACCTCCACCCCGCCGGGTGTTTGGCCGTTGCCTTGGCCGAGCTCCTGAATGGGCAGGGTGACGGTAGAGGGGTTCTGGCCGGTGGGCTTGGGCGGGGCCGGTGTCACCGGGGTGGGTACCGCGGGCGTGGGGGTAATCGTAGAAACGGGCGGAACTTCCACGACACCCACACTGGCTTGTTGGCGCGTGACGAATTGGGCGGCGACAAATACCGAGGCGTTTTGCGGAGCGAGCACTTCCATCCATTTGCCCTTGGAGGCACCCGTGAGGACGAGCTGGGAGCCGCGGGGCATTTTGGCGAGGACGGGGAATTGCTCGCCGGCACCGCCGCGAACATTGAGGTTGTTGGCACGCACGGAGGAGACGTTGAGCTTCACCGGCTTACCGGCGGCGTCCACGCCGTTCAGGATGTTAGCGGCCTCCAGGAAATCGGAGTGCACCCACAGGCCGGCATCGGCGGGCACTTGCACGCGGAACCATTTGCGGGGTTCCCCTGCCTTGGGCGCAGCAATGTTGATCTCTTCGAGAATGTTGACTGGCTCATCTTTGTTAAATTGAAACACAAGTGAGCTGAAGATCGTGGCGCGGCCACGGGCACTGACGCGGGTGCCATTCACCAAGCCAACACCAATGGAAGGATCGGAGA
>DPAW01000373.1:6087-10020 GCA_003517285.1 Verrucomicrobiales bacterium | reverse complement strand
CATCACTCATTTCCATTCTGATGGGGACGAAGTGCCTGCGGGCGCCATAATCGCAACTATTGATGCCTCCGCTCGCGCATTACTCACCGGTGAACGAACCGCACTAAACTACGCCCAACGCCTTTCCGGCGTGGCCACTCAAGCCGCCCGCTATGTCGCAGCTGTAAGCGGCACTGGCGTACTATTGCTCGATACGCGCAAAACCACCCCGGGCTGGCGTGATCTAGAAAAATACGCCGTTCAATGCGGTGGTGCCCGAAACCATCGCCACGGACTAGATGACATGGTGATGATCAAGGACAACCACTTAGCCGCCCTACAAGGCAACAACCGCATAACCTCGGCCATTGAACGTTGCCGCGAAGCCCATCCCGACCTCAAGATCGAAGTGGAAGCAGACACCCCGATACAAGCTCGGCAGGCCGCTGAATCAGGCGCGGACATTATTCTGCTCGACAATATGACTCTCGATGAAATTCGTGAATCAGTTACCTTGATCAATGGCCGTTCACAGATCGAAGTCAGCGGCGGCGTAACATTGGATACCATCCGCGACATCGCGCAGACCGGCGTGCAATATATTTCCGTGGGAGCCCTGACGCATTCGGCGACTTCCGTGGATATCGCCCTAGATTTTTCACTGTGACCCCCGCGACCCAAATCCTTACTACACTTCGCGCCGCAGAGCACGGGGTGTCCAGCAGTGACTTGTGCCAAAAGCTTAAGATCTCCCGCGCCGCAGTTTGGTCACACATAGAGTCATTGCGCGATGCCGGTTTTGAAATTATCGCCAGCCCACATCGGGGCTATCAGCTGGTCTCCTCGCCCGAACAACTAATCGCCGAAGATTTGCAATCACGCTTGGCCGGTAAAACACTCATCGGTCGGCGCATTCAAACGCTGCAAACAACCTCCTCGACCAACGACGAAATCGAGAAAGCCGCCCAAAACGGCGAAGCTGAGGGGCTCGTTGTGTTTGCTGAATCCCAAAACCAAGGCCGAGGTCGTTTGGGACGCAAATGGTCATCTCCGACAGGGCGCGGTCTTTGGTTTTCGGTTCTGCTGCGCCCTACCCTCACCGCCAACGAATGCACTCAGTTGACGGCTGCAGCCGCCGTCAGCCTCGTTCGTGCAATCCGTCAATCCACTGGGATTCGCACCGGAATTAAATGGCCAAATGACATTCAAATTAAGGGGCGCAAAGTCGCCGGGATTCTCACCGAAATGAGCGCTGAGATCGACCATGTCCGACACATAATTCTGGGAATTGGCATTGATGTAAACCAGACCGACAGCGATTTCACTGGAGAATTGTCAAGCATCGCCACCTCGCTAAAGCTCGCCTTCGGCAAGGCTGTGGACCGCGCGCAACTGGCCGAACAAATTCTCCGCGAACTCGATGCCGACTATGAACGCATCCTTAATCGCCAGTTCCCCGTGATCGCCGAGGAATGGGCCGCACATTGCACCACGATCGGTAAGGAAGTAATCGTCGATGTCGGGCCACGCCGCATCTCCGGCCGCGCGGAGGCATTAGATGAAAGCGGTGCTCTCCTAGTGCGCACCCAGCATGGCCGTATGGAGCGCGTTATTGGCGGCGATGTCACATTAACCAAATGAAACTCCTGCTCGACATCGGTAACACACACACCACGGCTGCCCTGTCCACGCGCGGGCGGGTTGGTAAGGTTTTGGAGTTCTCAACCGACAAATGGCCGAGCCCACGCACTCTCCAAAAAATAATCGGCCAACACAACCTCACCGACACGGCCTGTTGCAGCGTGGTACCCGCAGCAACCAAGCTTGCCAAAGCCTTGTGCCCGGCACCATTTTCAACCCTCACACACACCAATTGCGGGATCACCCTGCGCTACCCAAAACCGGCCACCATTGGCCCGGACCGACTCGCCAATGCCCGCGCTGCGCTCGATGAATTTGGCGGTCCGGTTTTGGTCGTGGATTTTGGTACAGCTGTCACGTTTGATATTGTCGATGGTTCAGGCGCTTACGTCGGAGGCGTCAT
This sequence comes from Verrucomicrobiales bacterium, assembly GCA_003517285.1. GTDB lineage: Bacteria > Verrucomicrobiota > Verrucomicrobiia > Limisphaerales > UBA1100 > UBA1100. Next base: position 7,997 of record DPAW01000373.1, on the reverse strand, counting down.
TGCTCCAGGGCTCTCGGCCATGACCGATTATCTCCATGAGAAAACCGCCCTACTTCCCGCTATTAGATTGAAGGATCATCGAACGGCCATCGGCAAGACAACCGTACAGGCCATGCAGATTGGTGCTGTGCACGGTTACCGGGGATTGGTGCAAGGATTGATCAAAGAGATTCGGCAATCACTCGGCACCAAAAAACTTTCCGTGATCGCTACAGGCGGTTGTGCGCGATTGATCGGCCGCAAGATTCATGAGGTGAACGCAATCCGGCCGCGACTGACTCTCGATGGACTGCGGCTTGCCTCCAATGACTGGAATTGACATGCTCCGCCCGGTGAACCGCATTGATCAACGTTTCCAAAATCTACGCGAACAAAAGCGCAAGGGATTTGTGGCCTACATAGGCGCGGGCGATCCCGATCTGGCATCTACCGAAGCGCTTGCCTTGCGGCTGGCGGATTCCGGCGTGGATATCCTCGAGCTTGGCGTCCCCTTCAGCGATCCATTAGCCGACGGCTTGGTCAATCAACTTGCCGCCCAACGAGGCTTAGCCAGCGGCACTACGCCCGAAGGCCTGCTCGAAACAGTTGCTGCCATTCGTAAGCAATCAGATGTACCGATTGTTTTGTACATTTACTTCAATATCATGCATCGCCGAGGCCTGAAAGAGTTCATTGATGCCGCCGCCGCCGCCGGCGTGGATGGCCTGCTCGCGCTCGATCTGCCGCCGGAGGAGGCGGATGAATACGAGCAGTTGATGAAAAAGGCGGGCTTGTGCAGCATTTGGCTCATTGCCCCCACGACTCCAGAGGAACGTATTGCCGCGATTGCGGCGCGCGGCAGCGGGTTTATCTATTACATTTCCCGGGAGGGAGTTACCGGAATGCGGCAGGATATTGTTTCGAGCTTGGATGAACGGATCGCCGCCATACGCCGCCATACGGATTTGCCCATCGCGGTTGGGTTTGGCATTTCAAATGCCGAACAAGTCCGGCAAGTCGCCGCGGACTGCGACGCGGTGGTCGTAGGTAGTGCCATTGTGAACCAAATCGCCGAACACGGAAACGCCCCCGATCTCCCGGAACGAGTTGGTGGTTTTGTCCGAGAACTCACCGAAGCCCTTTAATTATGCCCGGCAAGAAAAACGCTCTCAACAAGGACCGGTTTGCAGTCATCCTCGCCGGCGGCAAAGGTGAGCGATTCTGGCCGCTCAGCCGTGAAGCCACTCCGAAGCAATTGCTGGCGTTGTTCGACAAACAATCGTTTCTCCAACACACAGTCGAGCGCATCAAGTCCATTGTTCCGCTGAAGAATATTTTTGTGATCACCAATCAGGCGCAGGCCGCCGCCGTGCGCAAGCAGCTACCGCGTTTACCAAAAGACAACGTAGTAGCCGAACCATGTGGGCGCGACACCTGCCCGGCTGTGGCACTGGCCGCAGCCCTTGTGGGGGCACGCTGCACGAGGGGCATCATGGCGATACTACCAGCGGACCATGTCATCCCTGAAAAGAGCGTCAAAAAATTTCAACGCACCCTTGAGGAAAGCTTTGATCTAGCTGAGCGCGGCCAGGCCATAATCACCATCGGCATCAAACCGACCTCCCCGGAGACGGGTTATGGCTATATTAAAATGGGCGACCCGCTACCACCGCCCAAAGATCGCAAGGCCTACAAGAGCACGTTTCGTGTCGTCCAGCGTTTCGTGGAGAAGCCCAATTACGATCGGGCGGTGGAATATCTGAATGACGGCGGCTACCGTTGGAATGCCGGCATGTTCATTTTCTCTTTCGCCACCATTGCCGAAAGCCTTCTGAAACACCAGAAACCCCTCCACGAAGCCTGCGAGCGGTGGTTTCAAGCCGCCGCCAGTCCCGCCAAGCTTAAGCGGGCGCTGGCCAAGGATTATCCGG
>DPAW01000373.1:0-5705 GCA_003517285.1 Verrucomicrobiales bacterium | reverse complement strand
GCTGATGGGGATTTCGACTGGGACGATCTTGGAGCATGGCCCGCACTCGCTCGCCACCTGAAGTCCGATAGCGAAGGCAACTGCGCAGAGGCGGATTTTGTGCACGCGGATTCCGCACGCAATGTGATCTTTGATGCCCGCTCCAAAAAAAATCGCAAACCCATTGCCGTGGTTGGAGTGAGGGATTGCGTGATTGTGCAAACGGACGACACCACCTTGGTTGCGCATAAAAAAGCCACCGCAAAAATGCGTGAGCTCGTGACCAAGCTGGCAGCGGATAAAGCCTACCGTAATCTCACCTAATCTACGCCCAGCAGAGCGCGCTGCCACGGGAGCACATCCTCAAACACCCCGTCTGCCTCACAAGCCAGCCGCACCATCGTGGCTCGGCTCGCAATAATCGTAGGATCGATTTCCAATTTGTCCGCCTCCCGGTTCCGGCGGGATTGGATTTCTTCAAAGCGTTTCTTTTGAGCCGGTGAAATATGTTTACGCGGAGGTGGTCGGTGCTTGGCCGGGCAATCATTTTCGGCCACTGCGCGCCCAGTCTTGATACAGCGCTGCACCTCGCGGCGACGATGCTCGGGCATGCGCCTAGGGATAAAGTCATTAACATCCTTACCCGTTTGTAAAGATTCGGACATCTTGATCATGGCATCCGGTGTGAGGATAAAGAATGGCGGTCGATTCCTGCGCTGCGCCTCTTTCTCGCGCCAATTCCATAATTCACGCAGCACGGCCAAGGCTCGCGGTTCCAATTTAGCGCTGCCTTTGATACGCCAAACCTGATCGGGATCCACTTTACGAGGGGCAGAGTTATCACGCACCAATCGATCGCATTCCTGGGCATGCCAATCCGTGCGGCCCTTGGCTCGCAATTCATCGCACAAAGCATCTACGAGTGGCCGTAAATGGCGGGTGTCATTGCGGGCATATTTCTCCATCTTTTCCGTCAAGGGACGCTGCGCCCAGTTTGCTTTCTGGGACGTTTTCTCAAGCTCAACTCCAAGTATTTCCTGACATAAATGAGATAACCCAAAGGAAGTACGTCCTGTAAGCCGCGCCGCCAGCATCGTGTCGAAAATTCGGTTGGGCACAAAATCATGCCCTAACTTGAACAGACGCACATCGTAATCCGCTCCGTGCATGAGGATCGTGTGCCGATTTAATGCAGCAAACAAACCGCTCAGATCCAGCTGCGCCAAAGGATCGACGAGGACGTCCTGGCCCGGAATCGTGATTTGAATCAGGCAAAGTTTTTCCGGATAAGCATGCAAACTATCCGCCTCCGTATCGAGCGCCGTCCATTCAGCCTCTTCCAAGTCGGCCACAAACGCACTCAGCAAATCCTCCCGGTCAATCACCGCTGCGCAGTAAACCGGAGGAGCCAAGAAACGTCGAGCATCGGTCCTACCAATTATTAACAGAATCAATTTGCCCCGCCCATGCCCCGCGTCTAGAGTACGCCAACGGAAGGGTGGCTGAGTCCGGCTTAAGGCGCTCGATTCGAAATCGAGTGAACGGGAAACTGTTCCGTGGGTTCGAATCCCACCCCTTCCGCCATTACCTGATCACCTTCGCTCATCATGAAAATCATCGATATGCATGTGCACATGGTGGGCAATGCCGTCAGCGGGAACGGGTGCTGGGTGCGCGCCACCGGCTTCAAGGCGCCGCTCTATAGCTTGATGCTCCGTAAACTGGGGCTTCGCTATTCGCACCTTCAATCACCGGACTTCGATGACCTGTTCCGGGATCGGCTGCTTGGTTTTATTCGGGGTTCGAAAATTGATGCCGTTTGCCTTCTGGCGCAGGAAGCCGTTTACCGAGAGGATGGCTCACTTTGGTCGGATGCTGGGAATGCATTTGTGGCCAACGAATACGTGCTCCAACTGGCGCGTGATCACGAGGAGTTCATCCCGGCCGTTTCCATCCACCCTGCCCGCCCGGATGCGATGGAGGAACTCAACCGCTGTCTGGAAGACGGTGCGGTCATGATGAAATGTCTACCCAACTGCCAGAACATTAATTGCGGCGATACCCGATTCAGGCCGTTTTGGAATCGTATGGCCGAAGCCGGCCTTCCGCTTTTGGCCCACACCGGAGGGGAGCATACCTTGCAGGTGGTCAACGCCGATTACGCCAATCCTGAAATACTCCGGCTGCCGCTGGAATGCGGCGTGAACGTTATCGCCGCTCACGCCGCCACCGGCAGCGGCTTGATGGATCCCAATTATGTGCCGAAGCTTATTGAAATGATGGCGGAGCACTCCAATTTATATGCGGACAGCAGCGCCTTAAATGTCCTCACACGCAGCCACGGCTTGCGTCCTTGCCTAGAAAATGAACTCCTTGCTTCGCGTCTGGTTCATGGCAGTGATTATCCCGTGCCGACCTCGCCATTCCCTGCATGGCTACGCGGTTTGATTGATTCGGATCAATGGGATGCCATCCGGAAAATCGACAACCCCATACAAGCAGACTATCAAACAAAGCAGGCGATGGGTTTTCCTCCCGAACATTTCACGCGGGTCAACGCTCTTTTACGGGTTGCTACAAAAGCGTCTTGAGCGCCGCCAGCACGCGGTCCACATTTTCCTCGCTAGAAGAATAGCCCATCAGGCCAATACGCCAAACCTTGCCGGCCAATGGCCCCAATCCCGGGCCGATCTCAATACCATGATCATTCAAGAGTGCCTTGCGAACACCGGATTCATCTGTCCCTTCTGGAACGGTGACGGCATTGAGCTGCCAAAGCTGATGGCCTTCTTGCGAGGCAATGCCCAATCCTATTTCAGCCAACCCATTTTTCAGTCGGAAATGATTAGTCTCGTGACGAGACCAGCAATTTTCCAGCCCTTCATCAAGGATCAGCCGCAAAGATTCGTGCAGAGCATAGTTCATCGTGATTGGCGCCGTGTGGTGATAAACCCGCGCGCCATCGCCCCAGTAGTTGGCCAGAAGATTGACGTCGAGATACCAGCTTTGAACGGCGGTTTTTCGACCCGCAATGGCTTCCATAGCACGAGGACTCAGAGAAACCGGCGCCAAACCGGGCGGGCAACTCAGGCATTTTTGTGTACCGCTATAAATAACATCCACTCCCCAATCATCGACGCGCACTGGGCAACCTCCCAGTGAGGTCACCGAATCCACTAGGAACAACGCGCCGGCGTCATGAGCCAGCTTCGAAATGTCGCCCAAAGGCGTCAACGCTCCGGTTGAAGTTTCCGCGTGCACAATCGCCACGAGCTTGGGGCTCCGGCCGTTGAGCGCCTCGGCGATCTGCGCCGGCTCAATAATGTGGCCCCATTCCACCTCTACCTTCACCACTTCAGCGCCGCAGCGCGCCGCCACATCAGCCATGCGGGTTCCGAAAACACCATTTATCCCGATCACCACCTCGTCGCCCGGCTCAATGAGATTGGTAAAACAAAATTCCATGCCGGCACTGCCTGTGCCGCTAATAGGAAATGTCATTTCGTTTTCTGTAAGAAACACCTGCCGCAGCATCTTTTTGATTTCCTCCATCATCGCCACAAATGATGGGTCCAGATGCCCCACCAAGGATTGCCCCATGGCAGCGAGCACGGAGGGCGGCACATCACTGGGTCCGGGACCCATGAGTGTGCGTTGGGGTAGAGTAAAAGCCTGCGTTATCATCGAGTTTTAGTTGGGCTGATTTTCCCAGTTGGCCCGGCGAATAATTTGCCCAGGCCCAGCGCCATTGTGGCGATCATTTCCCACAACCACCACGCCGTTTACTATTACCCAACGAAACCCCGTGGCGTAGGCATGCGGTTTTTTGAAGGTGGCATTATCCTTAACCATAGTCGGATTGAAAACCACGACATCTCCCGCGAAACCCGCCTGTAAACGGCCGCGCCCATTTAATTGAAACGTGCGCGCCGGCAAGTCGGTGAGTTTGCGAATGCCCTCGGTCAGCGGCAGTTGCTCGTGCTCGCGTACATAATGCCCCAGAAACCGAGCGGCGTTTCCGTAGCCTCGCGGATGCGGCACACCCTGATTAAAGGCGCGCACACTGCTGTCGCTGGCAAACATTGTTTGTGGATGCTTCAAAAACGCGCGCGCATCCTCTTCACTCATTCCATGAAAAACAGCGCTCGCACCGCCATTTAATTCGACCTCCATAATCAAGGCGATCTGATGATCCAGAGTCGCAGCCCCATAACGCAATTGTGCGGCCTGCACGACACTTAATCCGTTGTACCGAGGATCTTTTTTGTGCCAGGCGATCACGGCGTACGAGTAATCTTCACGTTGGCGGGCCTTTAACCTAGATTTCATCCACGCGGCTGTTTCCGCATAACGCTTACGATCTCGGATACGTTCCGCGTAAGCGACCACACCACCAGCCAACAGGTCATCGGGAAGTAGCTGTTTGAGGCTCGTGCTGGAAGCTGTGTAGGCGTACTGATCATGCGTCAACCGGAGTCCTTCCTTACGGGCGGCATCGAGCCTAGCCAGCAGTGCGTGATGCCGCCCCCACATCGGTCGCCCAGCAAGTTTCAAATGGGAAATATGCACAGGCAATTTGGCTTCGCGGCCGATACGACACACCTCATCGACCGCCTTGAAAATATTCGTGCCCTCGCTCCGCATATGGCTGACGTAGATACCTCCGTGTTCCGCGACTGTTTTCGACAAGTCAACCAGCTCATCAGTTTTGGCAAAAGTACCGGGAAGATAAATCAAACCGGTGGACATTCCTAACGCCCCATCGTTCATGCCTTTGGTGATATATAACTGCATTTCCTCGAGTTCTTTTGCTGTGGGCGGTCGACGAAAGGATTTACCCATAACCTGATTGCGAACTGTTCCATGGCCGATCAATGAGGAAATGTTTGGCGAAAACCCTACTTGATTCATACGCCCAAAGAACTCGCCGATGTTCAGCTTGGACGAACCACAATTCCCAAGCACGAGCGTGGTGACGCCCATGCGCAGGAAATTTTCCGCCTTGGGATGGTAGATGATGTTTTCCGCATGGGTATGAACGTCGATAAAACCGGGCGCCACAACGAGCCCTGTGGCATCCAAAATTTGTCGGCCACGAACAGGATTTTGATCAACCGCAACGATGCGCCCCTGATGAATGGAAACGTTGGCCTGAACAGGCTCCCGACCAGTGCCATCGTAGACTAGCCCGTTGCGTAGCACTAAGTCCACCGCCGCATCGAGCGGCAGGCTGAAAGTGCAGAAAAAAAGCACCGCTCGAAAAGCGTGCATGCGATTAACTTTCGCCAATCTGCGAAGCGTAGCCCGCTGCGTCCAGTGTGCCGGATAAGTCGGGTTCACCGGAGAGTTTCAATTTGAAAAACCACCCCTCATCGTAAGGGCTTTCATTGACCTGTTCGGGGGCATCTTCAAGAGCGCTGTTAATCTCGGTGATTTCACCGGCGATTGGCGCGTACAAATCACTGGCCGTTTTGACTGACTCAACAACACCACACCCTTCGCCCACTGTCAATGTGCGGCCCACTTCCGGCAGCTCCACATACACGATATCAGTCAGTTCGGCTTGAGCGTGATCGGTGATGCCTACCACCGCAGTATCGCCCTCAATACGGATCCATTCATGTGAGGCTGTGTATTTAAGGTTATCAGGAATGCTGCTCATGTTTTTTGGTATAAAGGTTTCTTGCGGAGTTCCGCCGGGAAACGGCGGCCGCGAATTTCGATTT
>DPAW01000159.1 GCA_003517285.1 Verrucomicrobiales bacterium | reverse complement strand
GGTGGCGTAATCCACATCCACATTATCCACGCCCACACCGGCCCGCCCCACGGCGCGGAGCTTGGGGGCCTTGTCCATTACCTCCGGCGTGATCTTGGTGGCGGACCGCACCACGATGGCCTCGGCATTGGCGAGGAGTTCATCGGTGAGCCCACCGTCCACCACGGTGACCTGGAGTTCCGGGCGGGCTTCCAGCGTGGCCACGCCCTTGGGGGAGACATTATCGCAAACGAGTACTTGCATCGGCGAGCGCAGTCTAGGGACGGGCCGAGGCAGTGTCAAACCACGCGCGTAATTCCTGCCCCAAACGTTCCACCGGCAGGCCCACCACATTGGTCAGTGAACCGTGCACCGCTTCCACGATCCATTCGCCCTTCTCCTGCACGCCATAGGCGCCGGCTTTGTCGAGCACGGGCACGGCCTTGAGGTAGGCATTGATCTGGCGCGCGGACAGTTCTCGGAAACGCACGCGGGTGGTCACGGAAAATACCCGGCGCCGTTCTAACTGCACCAGTGCGCAGGCGGTCGTCACCTGATGCGTCTGCCCGCTTAACCGCCCCAACATTCGCCGCGCCTCCGACATGCTGGCGGGTTTGCCCAGCAAATCATCTCCCAAATGCACCAGCGTATCCGCTCCCAAGACTGTTTCTTTGGGATTCGCCTTCGCCACGGCAAAGGCTTTCGCCAGCGCATTACGGCGACAAATCGCCCTAGCCGCTCGACCTTGACCGTGTTCTTCCTCCACCTCGGCGGTGAGCACACGAAATTTTACATCCATTTGCTCAAGCAATTCCCGCCGACGCGGCGAGCCGGAGGCCAGGATAATCCGCCTCACGCCAAGGCCTCCCGAAAGTCAGCCAGCTTCTGCTCGAAAATCGCATCCTCCAACACCGGATTGGCCCCGTCAATATCCATGGAAGGTTCCAACTCGATCCACGATTTACATCCGCCGTATTCTTCCAACATCGGCAGATCCATCGGGGCCGCCAATTGCCGCACCCGCACGGCCATCGCGTAGATACCCTGATCGCGCCCCCAATCAAACCGTTCGGCAATCACGTCGTCCCGCCAGATATGTTGCCCCGCCAATCGTTCGGCCGCCGCCGATGATTCCAACCGGCGGGCCTCCACGACTTTTGCAGCGAACTGGATGCGTAACACATCCTCAGGCGGAAATGTCATTGACCCAAACCGTGCCGCAGCATCCGGAACCACCCCTTCGGCCTGTTGATGAAATCGCGTGGGAAACAGCCAAAACCGCTCATGCTCCACCCGAAATCCACCTCTGCCCTCAGCAATGCCGCCCTTGCGAAGGATCACAATCTGCTCCCCCTGCCCCAGGGCCTCGACGATCACGGCCCATTCCTTAAAAGCTGTCTGCACCATATCCACGCGCGGAGTCTAGGCCGCCACTTCAAAAAGTCGAGTCAGGCAGGCTTGCTTCCTGAAGGGGTTTTTCGTATACCAACGCAGCAACGCGTCTGGCCTCATGAGTTCTGATACCTCTTCCGCAAAGCCGCTTTCGGGCGGGCTCAACTTCCAACTCTCCACCATGATGTTTCTCCAGTATGCCATCTGGGGAGCATGGCTACCATTGCTCTGGCCGTTCCTATCCGGTCATCGCGGATTCTCGCCGTCTGAAATCGGCAACATGTTTGCCATCGGCGCTGTAGGCGCCATCGTGGCCCCGTTCATTGCCGGACAGATTGCCGACCGTTGGTTTAACACGGAAAAATTTCTCGGCATCAGCCACATCCTCGGCGGCATTCTGGTTTGGCAACTGGCCTCACTCGAAACCTACAATAGCTTCCTGGTCTTTTCCCTGCTCTACTCACTCATTTATTCGCCCACGCTTTCCCTAACCAATTCACTGGCGTTCCATCACCTGCCCGATCGTGACCGGGATTTCGGAAAAATTCGGGTATGGGGCACCATCGGCTGGATCGTAGTTGGCATCGGCATTGGCCAATGGTTACTGCACCAACACACTCCCATTGGCTTAGAGGCCGAAGCGGTCAGTGCCGCTCAAGCCGCCGGCATGGCCGATGCCTTTAAGCTCAGCGGCCTGTTAGGCATCGTGATGGGTATCTTCTGTTTCTTTCTGCCCTCCACGCCGCCGGCCAAGGAGGAAAAGAAAAGCGCGATTGGCGGTGCTCTGGATGCGATCCGCCTTCAGCCACTCCTCACGCTTTTCCTGATCGCCGTTCCGATCAGCTGCGTGCACCAGTTTTACTTTGTGCACACGGCGCCGTTCCTCGGACAGTTCCAGAATCAGGCTGAAGGCTTCATTGATATCGTCAACAAAATCGTCGGCGTTGGTGGCGGCGGCTTGATGACCATTGGTCAAATGGCTGAGATCGGCGTGCTGGCCATGATTCCGTTGTTCGCCAAAAAATACTCCCGCAAAGCGCTGCTATGTGTTGGTATAGCGGCGTATGCGTTGCGGATGTTCCTATTCGCTTACGGACCGAACTTCCCGGAGACCCTGCAGTTGCCAGTCATTATTCTGGGTATCGCAATGCACGGACTGTGCTTCGGCTGCTTCATCTTTGTGGCGTTCATGGTGGTGGATGAGGAATGCGCCGCAGACGTCCGGGCCAGTGCGCAAAGCCTGTTTAATCTCGTGATCGTAGGCATCGGTATCATCGTCGGCAGCAAGATTGCCGGGTATGTGGCCGAGATTTCCACAGTTAATGAGGTGATGAATTACCAGAAACTCTTCAGTGTCCCCATGTGGGCCGCTCTGGCGTGTTTGGTGATCATGCAGTTGTGTTACCCCAACAAACCGCCCGCAACCGCCGCGGATGGCCCTTCCGATAAGGATGCTGATTTGGACATTGATTCGGATGCTGCCTCGAATAACGGCGACGAATAGGCTGTCCAAATAAGGTTCGAAAAAATCCCTTGCACACGAGGGCGTTTTGCCTAGAATCCGCCCCTCACCAAGTTACGATTTGGTGAACGACTTTGACGCGGGATGGAGCAGCCCGGTAGCTCGTCAGGCTCATAACCTGAAGGTCGTCGGTTCAAATCCGGCTCCCGCAACCAATTAAAAACCCGGCCTCGGCCGGGTTTTTTGTGGCCATATTGATGACCGCATGAAGAAGTGATTTGTCTAGGGAAGCTAACCCTGAATGACCGCCAACACTTCGGCTGCGTGTTCTTCGGGTTTTACCTTGGGCCAGATTTTTTGAATCTTGCCCTGCGGATCGATCAGGAAGCTGATGCGATGGATCCCTTCGTATTCCTTGCCCATGAATTTCTTTGGGCCCCAAGATCCGTACGCGTTCACGATCGTTTGATCTTCGTCGGACAACAGCAGGAAAGGTAGGTCGAACTTGGAAATAAATTTGTCGTGTTTTGCCACGGAATCACAACTGACCCCCAAAACTACGGCATCGGCCTCTTCGAATTGAGCGTGTTCATCCCGGAAAGCACAGGCTTCCTTCGTGCAGCCAGGCGTGTCGTCTTTGGGATAAAAGAACAGAACCACATGACGGCCCAGAAATTCGTTGAGCGACACTTTGCCGCCGCCGCTTGTTTGCGCAGTGAACGCAGGCGCCTTATCGCCTTCCTTTAATGTTATGTTTGGACTGAATGCCATATGTTTGAACATCTAATGACGGCACCCAACTGTCAAGTCGGTCACTCCTGTTCATCCTCCGGCTGTGCCGCCGGGTGTTCTGAGAATTGGCGAACCCCTTCGCGCACATATAAGACGCCCGTGATTACCGTTGTCACGGCCACCGCGGCGGCCAGAGCCACGGTACCCATTCCAGGCAATTTACAGAGCACCCAGCCAATCAGCACCATCTGAAGCACTGCCGAGGTCTTGCTCATGAATAACGGCTTCACCTCTACGTTGCCCAACACAGCGAACAGTAGCGCGCTGCCGGTCACCACGATGGCATCGCGGCCGATAACCACGCCAGTGAGCCAAAGCGGGATGCGTTGTTCGAAAGGATTGGATTCAAATTCAATGCTGAGCACGATCAATCCAGAGAACATTAGGAGTTTGTCCGCCAAAGGATCGAGGTAGGAGCCCAATTGCGTGGCCTGCCCTCGATGCCGTGCCAGATAACCATCCACCCCGTCACTGATCGTGGCCACCAGAAATGCCGCCATGGCCAGATACCGATGAAGTTCGTCGCCTGTGCGAAAGTAGTAAAGCAATTGAACGACGAAAAAGGGCACGAGAACTATCCGGCCGATGGTAATTTGATTCGCAGTCGTCATGCCTGTGCCGGCGGATTGGACAAAATCCGCCGCAAAAAATCAACTCATCGCAGCCAAGGCCTTATCGAATCTTACCAACACCCGGTCCCGCCCCAGCACGGCCATCAAGTCGTAGAGACTGGGGCCCACCTTTACACCGGTGCAGGCGCAGCGCGCGGGCATTACAAGCACACGCACTTTGACGTCCAACTCCTCCGCCAACGCCTTCAGCGCCGCCTCCAACGGCTCCGGCGTGAAGTCCTCGACGCCAGCGAACACCTCGCGCAGGCGCGCAAAGGGTTCCTTGTTGTCCGGCGCAAAGGCCTTGGCAGCCATGGCTTCGTCGTAGTCGAATTCGTCCGTGAAATAAAAACTGCAGAACGTCGGTAGATCGTCAACCTGCTTCACCTTGTCCTGACAAGTGCCCAAGGCGGCGGCAATGTAGTCCTCGGTGGCACCCCCGAAATCCACCCCGGCCGCCACGGCGCGTTCGCGGTAATCGGCCATCGGCAGAGCGCGCAGGTGCTCGTAGTTCATCCACTGCAGTTTCTCCAAATCAAACCGAGCATTGGCCCGATTGATTTGCGGCAGATCAAAGCGCTCGATGATTTCGCTCAACGGCATCACCTGAGAATCGTCCTTGGGCGACCAGCCAAGCAGGCTCAGATAATTGGTCACCGCACTGGACACATAGCCGGCCTGTTGCCAGCCCTCCAGCGAGGCGCCTTCGTCGCGCTTGCTCATCTTGCTGCCGTTGGCATTAAGGATCAGCGGGATATGCGCGAACTGCGGCGGCTCCACGTCGAACGCGCGAAACAGTGCGATATGCTTGGCGGTGTTGGATAGATGATCTTCACCACGAATCACGTGTGTGATGCCCATCTCGATGTCGTCCACCACGTTGACCAAATGAAACACTGGTTTGCCGTCCGAACGCACGATCACGAAGTCGGGTTGTTCCTGTTCGCGATCGGTCAATTCCCGCACCACATCGCCGCAGATCAAATCCGGAATGGTCACCGCTTCGCGCTGCATGCGAAACCGGATGGCGCCGTCGTCCTCATAGGCGAGCCCCTTGACCTTCAGCTCCTCCACGCGCCGCGCATAGATTTCCGCGCGCTGGGATTGATAATACGGCCCACGATCACCCACGCTGTCGCCGGCCGGATCGTTGCTCGCCGGGCCTTCATCCCAGTCCAACCCCAGCCAGCGCAGGCCCTCGAGAATCACATTTATTGCCTCAGGCGTGTTACGTTCCTCATCCGTGTCCTCCACGCGCAGCACAAATTTGCCGCCCGCATGACGGGCATAGAGCCAATTAAACAACGCCGTGCGTGCACCTCCAATATGCAGATACCCAGTGGGACTCGGCGCAAATCGTACGCGGACACTCATGGGCGCGGAAGATAACGGGTCAGCTTTTCCAAAACAACACAAAGCGCCTCCAGCCGCGGCATGGTGGCGCCTGCTGCCTGTGCCCGCCGCAGTGGTTCCAGAAATAAACTTTCCAACTCCATCGACCGGCCGAGTTGGAAATCAATTACGGTCGAGGCGTAATACGCTCCCATGGCTCGGGTATTGATCACCATCCGATCGGCAAGCGCCGAGGACAGAATAATCTCTTGGGCGGCGGCAGCCTGTATAAGTTCCTGCATCAACGCGCGCACCTCCCCTTCCCAACGGGGATCAGCCAACAGGCGATCCGTCGGCCAGGGTGCCCCCAACTGTTCAGGCAGTTTTCCAGACTGCAGCGCGTCCCATCCGGCGGCTGCGGCAACGCCCAATCCATTGAAGGGAATGTTCCACATCAATTTACCCCACAAGCCTTCGTCCAAACGATCGACCACCTCGCAGGGCACTCCGGCTTTTTGAAATAAATCTGCAATGGCCTGCGTGCGCGACAATGCGGGGCGGCCGAATTCGCCCAGCACAATTTTACCAAATCCCTGATGCGCCACCACCCCGGGCGCGGTGCGGTTCAAGCACACAAAACACAAGCCTGCCAGAATCTGTTCGGGATCAAAGAGTGCGGCTAACTGTTCACAATTGCCCAAACCGTTTTGCAGGCAGACGATGGCCGTGTCCGGCCCCGTCAATGGCCTGATCAATTCCTGATAGCGGTCGTTGGCGGTGGATTTCAGGCCCACGAGGACGAGATCGCATTCGCCGATTGTTTCGGGTCGCTGATGACAATGCGGCTCCACCGTGACGGTTTCCTCAGCGCTATCAATCCGAATGCCGTTGGACCGCACCGTATCGTAATCGCTGCGCAACAGCAGATGCACCTTGGCACCGGCGCGGTGCAGCAAGCCACCGTAGTAGCCTCCCAACGCGCCCACGCCAACCACGCCGATCTTCATGCGGTTAGTCTACGGAAAATGCAGCCACAAAAAAAGGCGCCCCTTGCGGGGCGCCCGTGAGAATTTGTTTCAGTTAGCCGAGGATTTCTTCCTTGGCGGCTTTCAGGAACGTGAATTTCAGCTTGGTCTTGGCCGGCACATCGATCTCTTTGCCTTCGTTAGGGCCGAAGCGCATGACCATTTTGCGGGCCTTGGTTTGCCGCACGCTCACTTTGCCCACACCGGGAATCGTGAAGCCGTCCTTCGCATTGTCGTAAGCCAGGCTCGCCACCGCTTCCAGCGCGGCTTTGGCCTGCGCCTTGGATATGTCGGCCGCCTCGGCCACGGCAGCAATCGTTTGGGTTTTCGTCAGTTTCGCCATTTGTTTTTCTCCTTTGGTTAAGATTTGTCGCCCTGCGACTGCCCGCAGTAAACGGACGTTTCGGCCCAATCAGCAAGGGAAAAACTGGTCTTCTCACCAAAAGATATTCGCAAATAACCCTGTTTTTTCAGCACAAGCTTGACTTGACAGCCTGTGCGGAGAACATCGCCGGCAGTTCCGGCACCATGGAAAAAGTCCCTGAAAAAATCACCCTCGGCCTGTTGCAGCACGCGTGTGATCCCAATCCGGCGCAGAATCTGGATTACGCGCTAAACGCCGCAAAAAACGCGGCTCAAGCCGGCGCTCAGATCATTTGCACGCAGGAACTCTTTGCCTCCCAGTACTTTTGCCAATCCGAAACCCACGAGCATTTTGACCTGGCCGAACCCATTACGGGCCCGAAAACCACGGCATTTCAGGAATTAGCCCGCACCGAGGGTGTGGTGATCGTAGCTTCGCTATTCGAGAAACGAGCCGCCGGATTGTACCATAATTCCGCCGTCATTATTGATGCCGACGGTTCCCTGCTTGGCACCTACCGGAAAATGCATATCCCGGATGATCCGCTGTACTACGAGAAGTTTTACTTCACCCCCGGCGATCAGGGCTTCCGCGCGTGGGACACCGCCTACGGTCGCATTGGCGTGTTGATCTGCTGGGATCAGTGGTTCCCCGAAGCCGCCCGCCTGACCGCCTTGGCCGGAGCCGAGCTAATCCTGTGCCCCACCGCCATCGGCTGGCATCCCGCCGAAAAAGCCGCTGAAGGCAAAGCCCAGCACGCTGCCTGGCAGACCATTCAACGCGGCCACGCTATCGCCAACGGCTGTTATGTGGCCGCCGTTAACCGCGTCGGCCATGAAGCCCCGAGCGGCGGCGCGGGACTGGAATTCTGGGGCCAAAGCTTTGCCTGCAATCCGAGCGGCGAACTCATCACCCAAGGCAGCGTGGATCAAAACGAAACGGTGCTGGTGGAAATAGACCGCGCCCAAGTCAACGAAGCCCGCACCCACTGGCCTTTCCTGCGAGACCGTAGGATCGACGCATACGACGGAATCACCCAGCGTTTTCTGGATTCATGAACTACCGCGGCCGCCTAGCCCCCACGCCCACCGGCTATCTGCACCTGGGCCACGCCCGTACCTTCTGGATCGCCCAAGAGCGTGCCCGAGCCGCCGGTGGCACGCTGCTGTATCGTAATGAGAATTTGGATTCTGACCGTTGCAAACCGGAATACACCGAGGCAGCCATGGAAGACTGCCGCTGGATCGGCCTTAACTGGGAAGGCGATGTCCTTCATCAATCCGATCGATTGGGCCTGTATCGGGAAGCTTTCGAGCAGCTCAAGCAATCGGGCTACTTATTTCCCTGCACGTGCACCCGTCGCGATCTGGAAAACGCCGTTGCCGCGCCGCACGGTGAAGGCGGTGAAACGATTTACCCCGGTACTTGCCGTGAACAAACCACGCCACCCGAAGCCGACTGTAACTGGCGTTTCCGTGTACCTGACGGAGAGCACGTCACATTCGAAGACGCGCACTATGGCCCGCAACAGTTCGTGGCCGGGCGCGATTTCGGAGATTTCCCCGTGTGGCAGAAAAACGGCATGCCCTCCTATCAACTCGCCGTCGTGGTGGACGACGCAGCTCAGGAAATCACTGAGGTTGTCCGTGGGGCCGATCTACTCGTCTCCACCGCGCGCCAGCTCCTCCTCTACCGTGCTCTCGAACTAATCGCCCCATCGTTTTATCATTGTGACCTGATGCTTGATACCGAAGGTAATCGCCTTGCCAAACGTAATAAAGCACTCAGTTTACGCGAATTACGAACTAACGGGAAAACTCCGGAAGAGGTGCGAAAAGAATGGACTTAGTCCCCACCCTCGTTACTGAGTGCGTGCCCAGGAAAGGTACACATCGGCGGATTGGTCAATCCGGTCACCACATAAAGACCCCCGCTTGGACAATTTGTGGAAACACCTTCAGCCAAATACTCAACTATTTCAGCAAACGTCACTGGCGCATCCATCGGCTTTGAATTGTCCAATTGCCACAAACGCATGGCCTTATCAATTTCACGCAGATTTTTTACACACTCTTGAATGCTGAGATCCTGTTTCTCAGAAACGGTATAAGGAATCAAAATAGCGACCCCCACCATCAAAATCGCTAATATGATTAGGCCATCGAGCACACCAAAACCACGTTGTGATATGGGGTCCAAGGGGGCTATTCCTCTAAGTCTTCTTCCACCTGGAGTGTGTGCCCCACTGTTGAACAAGTCGGCTTATCGGAGACCGT
>DPAW01000092.1:2426-3399 GCA_003517285.1 Verrucomicrobiales bacterium | reverse complement strand
GGAAGTGTTGAAATTGAACATCCCTACCGGCATGCCGTTGGTGTACGAACTGGACGCCGACCTGAAACCGATCAAGAACTACTACCTCGGCGACGAGGAAGCCGTGAAAGCCGCCATGGACGCGGTGGCTAATCAGGGCAAGGCGAAGTAGACGCCCATGAAGGCTGTTATCCTCGCTGCTGGCAAGGGCACGCGGATGGGGGATCTCACGGAGGAGACGCCCAAGCCGATGTTGCTGGTGGAAGGCCGGCCGATTCTCGAGCATATCCTCACCGGCCTGCGGGAAGCGGGTATTCAGGAGTTTTGCCTGATCACCGGCTGGAAAGCGGAGGTGATCGAATCCCACTTCGGCGATGGCTCAGCCTTCGGAGTGCAGATCAATTATGTGCGGCAGGAGGTGCAGGACGGCACGGGCAAGGCGCCGGAGCTGGCCAAGGTGTTTGTGGGTGAGGCGCCGTTTTTGCTGACGTACGGCGATATTTTGGTAAAGCCGGACACCTACCGGCAGATGCTGGCACGCTGGGATGGCGGCGAATTATCAGGGTTGGTAACGGTGACGGGCAGCGAGGATGTAACCAAGGGCGGACTGTTTTTCTTTGATAACGAATTCTTTCTTCAACATCTCGTGGAGAAACCCTCGGCTGCTCAGCTGGAGGAACTGCGCACCGCCGGTTGGCTGAAGAGCGGGGAGCCCGCGTGGTACAATGCGGGCATTTACTGCTTCAAGCCGTCGCTCTTTCAGTACACGGCGCAGTTGGCGAAATCGCCCCGAGGCGAGTATGAGCTGACCGATGCGCTGACGGCTATGCTGGCCGAGAACCACGCCATGGCCGGGCTGGCCATTGAAGGGCGTTGGGTGGATGTGCGTGATCCTTGCGTGTTGCAGGCTTTACAAGAGTCGGCCGAATGACTTTACTCCCGCCCCCGTGCAACGAGTTACCGACACCCGCATTGTTTCCTCTGAACCGCTGCC
>DPAW01000092.1:1229-2053 GCA_003517285.1 Verrucomicrobiales bacterium | reverse complement strand
TTCGTGGCGCAGGCCCGGCAGGAAATTCACCGGATCATCCATGGCGAAGATCCGCGCCTGATCTTTGTGGTAGGGCCGTGTTCCATTCACGATCTGAAAGCCGGCCGTGAGTATGCCGAGAAACTCAAAACGGTGGCCGATGAATTGAGCGATCGCCTGCTCATTCTCATGCGCGTGTATTTCGAGAAACCCCGTACCACCACCGGCTGGAAAGGGTTGATCATGGACCCGCACCTGAACGGCACTTACGAGATTCCTACCGGCCTGCGAATTGCCCGCGAATTTCTGGGCGAAGTGCTCGACCTCGGTATGCCCACCGCCACCGAGTTGCTCGATCCCATCACCCCGCAATACATTGCCGACAGCCTGTGCTGGGCCGCCATTGGCGCGCGCACTGTTGAGAGCCAAACGCACCGGCAAATGGCCAGCGGCCTGTCCATGCCCGTGGGATTCAAGAACTCCACGGCCGGCGATTGCGATGTGGCGGTCAACGCCATTGTGGCCGCCACCCAGCAGCAGACTTTCCTAGGCATCACGCCCGAAGGCCGGGCCTCAGCGGTGACCACCAGCGGCAATCCAGATTGCCAGATCATTTTGCGCGGCGGCTCCAACGGCCCCAACTACGCCAGTGAACACGTGGCCGATGCCGTGGCCAAGGCGGAAAAGGCTGAGGTCATTCCCTCGCTGATGATCGATTGCAGCCACGGCAACAGCAGCAAGGATCCCGAGCGGCAACCGGCCGTTTTGGAGGATGTGATGCAACAGGTCACCGCCGGCAATCGCCACATTCACTCGGTGATGATGGAAAGCAACCTCAAGGCCGG
>DPAW01000092.1:0-842 GCA_003517285.1 Verrucomicrobiales bacterium | reverse complement strand
GACTGGGCAACCACAGAAAAAGCGCTGCGGGATACCCACGCAGCGCTTGCCAGCCGAATCAGCTAAATCCTTTTTTCTTTATGGCGCTGGCGGTGGCGCATCCGGGTCACCGGAACCGCCGCCGAGAACCGCGCTGCTGGGATCCACCGTCACAGTCCGCACGCGGGCGCTCACCTGAGGATCCGGAGCAAGGATCACGCGGGCCTTATTGTAGTTGGTTCCCTGCCAGCTAATTTTCATTTGATCGTAATTCCAAACGATCAGTCCATTGACGTTGGTAAAACTGTTTGGCATACCAAAGGCGTTGGTGATTACACTCGCGGGTTGGCCTATGTAGGCCCGATCCAGATCGGCCGGTTGCCCGGTGCCATAGGTCCAATCCCTTTGTTTGCCGACCGGCAAATTGGCGGTGGGATTGGGGATGGGGAAGGAAGTGGCGTTGGTGCTGGTCGTGGAAGGTTCTGAGTTGGTTTCTGTATTCTCCGGCTCGGACGGCGTGATGGGCTCGGTGTTTTCGGCGGGCGGCGCGGCTGGCTCGCCGGAGTCGGGGGCTTCTTCCGTGGCCTCTTCATCCTTGGAACAGGCCATGGCCAGCATCAGGGTGAGGGATAACGTGATCAACCAGTGGGGCTTCATTATTAGTTCAGCCTACCGAGGGGGATTCAGGCGTCAACCTTTTGTGGTCAACCGTGGCTTTGGTCGTGATCATTGATCATGCTCGTCGGCCGGCGGATCGATTTCAGTGATGTCCGCATTTTCGGCCATGTAATCGACGACCTTTTCTTCCAACAGTCGATTTTGGATGTAGGCGATCTGATTGTTCTCCGCCAGCTCCTTGATGT
>DPAW01000284.1:5526-8031 GCA_003517285.1 Verrucomicrobiales bacterium | reverse complement strand
CAAAGCCGCCTATGAGCAATCGCAGTTCTGCAAAGTGATCCCCCGCAGCAAACTCCTCGCCCTGCAGGCCGCGCTTACCCTGCTGTTTCTCATGACCTGTGTGTGCCTCGGCAAGTTGCATCAACTGCCTCATGCCACCACAAACGCCCAAGCCCCAGGCCAAGAGGAATCCGTGACGGAAGAAATCGCTCGGCAGGCACAGCTGGATCAGGTGGAGCCGGGCAATACTGAGGTGGAACGCGGCACCCCGCTGGCCGTGCTTGCCCACTTCACCCATCAAGCACCGGACCATGCCGCGCTGGTGATCCGCGGTCCACAGGGCACCAGACGCATTGATCTCACCAAGAACCTCGACGACCCCATCTTCGGCGCCACCCTGCCCATCGTGAATCAGGCGTTTTCCTATCACGTGGAATACGATGGCGAACAATCCGAAAGCTATCAGGTGAACGTGTTCGAGTTCCCCACGCTCGACCGCGCCGATGCCGCGCTGGAATACCCCAACTACACCCGGTTGCCCAGCCGAACCGTGGAAGACACCCGCCGCCTCAGCGCCGTAGAGGGCACACAACTCTCCTACCGCTTCCACCTCAACAAACCAGTGCAAAGTGCGCGTCTCGTCGGCCCTGATGACCAGTCCATCGACCTCAAGGTCCATGCCGGCCAGCCGTTGGCCGAGTTGCCGCCGTTGGCGCTAACCCAAACCCAATCCTGGAAACTCGAGCTCACGGATGCGGCCGGCCGCCAAAACAAAATCGCGCCGCGAATTGAGGTTTCGGTATACGCCAACAAACCGCCTGTCATTCACGTCAGCAACCCCCATGGCGATCAGCAGGTGTCGCCGCTGGAGGAAGTCGATTACGCCGCCGAAATAGAGGACGACTTCGGCCTCGGTCGCTACGGTCTCACCTACAACATCAACGGCGGCGAAATGCAGGAGATTCCCCTCGGCCAACCCGCTCCCGGCAACACAAAGGCCTTCGCCCGCCACCTGCTAGCGCTGGAAACCCTTGAAGTGGAACCGGATCAACTCATCAACTGGTTCTTCTGGGCCGAAGACACCGGGCCCGACGGCCAACCGCGCCGCGCTTACAGCGATATGTTCTTTGCCGAGATCCGACCCTTCGAGCAAATCTTTCGTCAAGGTGATCCCAGCCAGCAACAACAGCAGCAACAACAGCAACAGCAATCCCCCAATCAACAGACCGAGGAACTGATCAAGCTGCAGAAACAAATTATCAACGCCACCTGGAAGCTTCGTCGCCAACCCGCCACTTTGGCCAAGGACGCGCCCGTATTGGTTGAGGGCCAAACCGAAACCCTGACCAAGGCGCGTGTACTCCTGGATAAAAGTAGCGACGAAAAAGCCACCGAACACATCAAGGCCGTGGTCGCTCACATGGAACGCGCCGTCAACCAACTCACCGAAGCCACGCAGGAAGCCGCCTCTCTAATGCCCGCTCTCGCCGCGGAACAGGCCGCCTACCAGTCTCTGCTCCGCCTGCAAGCCCATGAGTTTCAGGTCAGCCAACAGCAGCAACAACAATCCAACCAACAACAACAGCAATCCAATCAGCGCGCCCAGAGCCAATTGGATCAACTGGATCTGCGCAAACAGGAAGACCGCTACGAAACCGAGCGACAAGCCCGCAAGCTGGAGGAACCCAAGCAGCGCGAGCAATTGCAGGTGCTCAGCCGTCTGCGCGATCTCGCCCAGCGCCAGCAGGATCTCAATGAAAAACTCAAGGAACTCGAAAGCGCCCTACGCGCCGCCGAGACCGCCAAGGCAAAGGAGGAAATCGAACGCCAACTCAAGCGCCTGCGCGAGGAGCAGCGTCAAAATCTGGCCGACCTCGATGAGTTAAACCAACGCATGGAGAAGCCTGAGAACCGCGCCGAGATGCAGCCTCAACGTCAGCAACTGGAGCAGACCCGCCAGCAAATGAATGAGGCCGCCGAGCAAATGCAGAAGGGGCAGTTGTCTCAGGCCATTTCCAACTCTACGCGCGCCCAGAAGGACTTGCAGGAAATGCGCGATGATCTCCGCGAGAAAACCTCCAACCAATTCGCCGAGGAAATGCGGACCATGCGCCGGGACGCCCGCGAGTTATCCGAGAAACAAAAAGAACTCAGCAACAAGCTGGATCAGACCGAAAAGAAAAACGAACCCCGTAAATCGCTCACCGGCACCGACAACCAGAAGGAGATCACCAAGGAACTCAACGATCAGCAAAAGAAACTCGAGAACCTGTTGGAGGACATGAAAAACGTCGTTGAGAAATCCGAGATCGCCGAGCCATTGCTCAACCGGAAGCTATACGAAACATTCCGTGAGGCGCATCAGGATCAGGCCGACAAATCCCTCAAGGCCGCCGCCACGCTGCTTGAACAGAAGGAAGACGCCCTCCGCAACAATCAACTCCTGCGCACGCTCGACGAGATCATGGATAAAGATCCGGACAAGCAAAAGCTCATCGACCAGCTGCGCCAACGGGATTTCCGGCA
>DPAW01000284.1:0-5146 GCA_003517285.1 Verrucomicrobiales bacterium | reverse complement strand
GAACAAGCCGCCGAAAGCGTGCTCGGCAATGAAACCGAAGCCCTCAAATTCGCCGAGCAACAATTGGGCGAACTCAGCGAAGCACTCAAGAACGAAAAGGCCGAAGCCACCGGCAAAAAGCCGAATGAACAAGCCGCCACCAAGCCGCAACAGGGAAAACCCGGCCAACAGAAAGGCGAACAACCGAATGCCCAAAATAAACCGGCCCAAGGCGACCCGAAGGCGAATCAGCCAAACTCCCCAAACGAACAGGCCGGCCAACCCAACCAAAAGCCAAACCCGCAAGGTCAGCCCAATCAGCCCAACCAACCGACCCCTCCAAATTCACAAGCCCAACAAGCCGGTCAACAACCACAAACCGGGCCGGCTTCGTTTTTGGAAAAAGGTTTCAACCGTAGTGAACGCGGCCAGAACCCCATCACCGGCGGGCACCATCGTGAATGGACCGATCGTCTTCGCGATGTGGAGGAAGCCGTTGACCGCCCTGAAGTCCGCGAGCAGGTGGCCCAGATCCGCGAAGACATCCGCAAGCTGAACACCGAATTCCGTCGCAACAGCAAGCAGCCCGAGTGGGATTTGGTGGAGAAAAAGATTTTAAAACCGCTCGATGAAGTCCGCCGCACCCTCGCCGAAGAACTGGCCAAGTCCGAGTCCGACCGTGCTCTCGTGCCGATCGACCGCGACCCCGTGCCCAGTCGCTTCAGTGATTTGGTGGAAAAATATTACGAGCGATTGGGCGAAGGCAAATAACCGGCGCCCACCACCCCGATAGGCTAATGGAATCCCTATATCTGGCAGGCAAAGCCTGGTTGCTCCCCGCCACTCTCTGGCTGGCGATGGGCTTGGCCATGGTTTGGTGGGCCTATCGCGGCGCCTCCATGGACCGCCATATCCGCGGTGCTTGCATGGGGCTTAAATGTCTCGGCCTACTCCTGCTGCTGCTCTGCCTACTCGATCCCATGGCCAGTCAGGAACGCGCCAAGCCCGGCGCCAACCGGCTCGCGTTGCTGGCCGATACCAGCGAAGGCATGAACCTCACCGGTGCCGGCGAATCCCGACCGCGCGCGGAAATACTGCAGGACACACTCGCCCTGCAGGCCAACAACTGGCAGGCGCAGTTGGCTAATGATTTCGACCTGAAACGCTATGCCTTCGATGCGCGCCTGCGCAATATCACCGGCTTTGAGGGTCTCACGTTTACCGGTCATTCCACCCGACTGGGCGAGGCGCTGCGCACGGTCGCCCGACGCTATCGTGGCCAACCGCTAGCCGGCATCGTGGTTTTCACCGACGGCGTGGCCACCGATCTGGATGACACCCTACCCCAGCTCGAGGGATTGCCCCCGGTGTATCCCGTACTGATCGGCAACGCTGCTCCGCAGCGCGATGTGGCGTTGGGCACTGTGACTCCCACGCAAACCGCCTTTGAAGATGCGCCCGTGTCCATCATCGCTCAGGTCACGGCGCGTGGCTGCGAGGATGAAGACATCACGGCCACCCTAGAATTACTCGATTCCACCGGCAAGGAAGCGGTCACAATCAAGCAACTCACTCGCCGTGCGGATAGCGACAACACCGAGCTGACCTTTCGTTTTAAAGTGCGGCCGGCGGTCAAAGGCATTTTGTTTTACCGCCTGAACGTGGCGACTGAAGGCGATGCGTCCGAAGCCACTCAGGCCAATAACCAACGCGTTATGGTCATCGACCGCGGCGGCGGTCCGTACCGTGTGCTGTATCTCGCGGGTCGACCCAACTGGGAATATAAGTTTCTCCAACGCGCCGTGTCCGAGGATGAACAGGTCGATCTCGTGGGCCTGATCCGTGTGGCGCGCAAGGAGGCGAAATTCGAGTTCAAGGGACGCAAGGGCGAGAACGCCAATCCGCTGGCGCGCGGGTCCGGACAAGATGTCGGCGATTACGATCAACCCGTGCTCGTGCGGCTGAACACCGCTGATGCGGATGAGTTGAAAACAGGCTTCCCCACTGAGGCCGAGGAATTGTTTCAATACAGCGCAGTAATCATCGATGACCTGGAGTCCGCCTTTTTCACGCCGGCCCAACACGCCCTGCTCCACCGCTTTGTCAGCGAACGCGGCGGCGGTTTGCTGATGTTGGGCGGACAGGAATCCTTTCGTCAGGGCGAATACGCACGCACGCCGGTCGGCAGTCTCTTGCCGGTTTATCTCGACCGACCCGACGATGTCGCGCCTTTGGATAATCTGAAATATTCCCTCACGCGCGATGGCTGGCTGCAGGCGTGGGTACGCCTGCGCGATAATGAAGCCGCCGATCGCGCGCGGCTCGGGGAGATGACCGAGTTTGTTTCACTCAACCGCGTGCGCGGCAAGAAACCAGGCGCCAACGTGCTGGCCACCGTGGCCACCGGCAATCAGGCCTCCGAACCGGCGCTGGTGACTCACTCCTTCGGCCGCGGCCGCGTGGCCTCCGTGCTGCTAGGCGATCTCTGGCGGTGGGGTCTCAAGGGTGAGACCGAGCGTGAGGATCTCGACAAGGCCTGGCGCCAGATGATCCGCTGGCTGGTGGCCGATGTCCCCGTGCCGTTTGATCTCGCCACACTAGAAGGCACCGAAGGAGCCGGCCGGCAAATCAACGTGCGCGCCCATGACCCCGCCTTTGCGCCGCTGGACAATGCGCAGGTCCAACTCACCGTCAAGCCGCTGGGTGGTGATGAATCCGTCGAACTTCAGGCCGAAGCCGAACCGGATCAGGCCGGGCTTTACCAATCGGGTTACCTGCCGCGCACGAATGGCGGTTATCTGGTGGAAGCGGCTGTCCATGATGAAACCGGCCAACTATTGGGCCGAAGCCAGGCCGGTTGGGCCACCGACCATGCCGCCGCCGAATATCGTTCCCTCGCTCCCAACACCGCCCTGATGGAGGATCTCGCGCAACGCACGGGCGGCCGTGTGATTCAACTGGACCATCTCAGGGAATTCGCCACGGACCTGCCCGCTCTGCGCGCGCCCGTCACAGAAATCCGCCACGTCCCGCTCTGGCATCAGGGCCCCATCTTCCTGCTCGCCCTGCTTTGTTTTGTCACCGAATGGTTCCTCCGCCGCCGAAAAGGTCTGCCATGATTTCCCCCCGCATCCCCGCTCTTGTCCTCGCCTTGTGGTTGATCGTCCCGTGGCTCACGGCTGCTGATCGCCCGACTGTTATTGTCGTTACCGGCGCGCCCGGCACGACCGAGTATCAGACACAATTTGCCCAATGGACCGCCCACTGGAAAACCGCCGCCACACAGGGCGACGCCGCGTATCATGAGATTCCAGCTAGCTCCAAGCAGGCCGCCGATCTGAAAACGCAATTGGCCACCGAAACCGAAACCGGCCAAACGCCCCTCTGGCTCGTGCTCATTGGCCACGGCACGTTTGACGGCAAAACGGCCAAGTTCAACCTGCACGGCCCGGACTTGACCGCCGCCGAACTAAAGATCTGGCTGGCCAAGAGCCAACGCCCCATCGCCGTGATCAACTGCGCCTCCTCCAGCGCCCCGTTTCTCAATACCCTGAGCGGCCCCAATCGCGTCATCCTAACCGCCACCCGCAGCGGCGCCGAACGCAATTTCTGCCGACTGGGCGGCTACCTCTCCCGGGCCATTGCCAGCCCCACAGCGGATTTGGATAAGGACGGCCAAACTTCCCTGCTTGAGGCTTGGCTCACCGCCACCCGCCAAACCGCGGAGTTTTACAAAAACGAAAACCGGCTCAGCCCCGAGCATGCCCTGCTCGATGATAATGGCGATGGCAAAGGCACGCCGCCCGAATGGTTTCGCGGGATTCGTGTCACTCAGGAAAGCGCCGATCCCAAGCTCCTGCCCGACGGACTGCGCGCCCATCAGCTACACCTCGTGCCCAACCCTACCGAACGCACTCTCACCGTCACCCAACGCGCCCAACGCGACACCCTTGATCTCGAGCTCGCCCGCCTCCGCACTCGCAAAGCCGCCCTGGAGCCCGATGCCTATTACGCCAAGCTGGAACAAATCCTCCGCCAACTCGCCCATATCTACCACCCCGACACCGCCACTCCTTAACATGAAATATCTCGCATTCCTTCCCATGACCGTGCTCCTCCTAAGCATGGCCTGCAGCAACGATACCGATCCGGACGACCACGGATCCGGCAATCCGGCCACCGCGCCGGTCGATTATTTGGGGGCCATTAATCAGGGCAAAAACAAGGCGATGGTGGATACCGCCCTGTTGCAGGTCAATAACGCCCTCGGCCAGTATCAGGCCACCAATTTTAAACCGGCGCCCAGCCCACAACAGCTCATTGACGACGGTCTGCTCACCACGCTCCCCCAAATTCCGGATGGGGCTCAATGGCAATACGATCCCCAAACCAGCAAGGCAAGCGTCGTGCCCAAATAAGAAGCCACCCCGGCTTTCCTATTTACCCTGCGAGTATTTTTCTCAATGAAAACCCACGTTGCCATCCCCAAACTGCACACGAGGCGTTTTGCCCCCCTCCCTTTGCCCGATTTTGGAACCCTAAAACAGAAAAGCCCCTCATGAGTCACCTAGAGGGGCCTGGTTGCGTGCAAGGAGGTTTGGTGGATTTGCCGCAACCTTTTTGTTGAATATATCATCGCTCCACCTCACCTCCTTGGCAAATTTCTGCGGGCGATTCTTATACACCAACAGTGAAAAATCTTTCCTGCGGCACTAGCAAAAGTGGAAAGGGCAAGGCTCCGGCCCATTGTGGTTTGACGCACAGCTTCCTCTGCTTCCGTAGGTAACATGCCGACCCGCATCCGGCCGTCAAAAAAGCCTCCCCGGTTACCCAAGGAGGCTCTTTCGCATTATTTCTCTTTTCCTCTCACACAACAATCCCAACCGAGCTGTGTGATAGTTTAAATATTCCATGATAGAGTAATTATGGGAAACGAAATGATTTCATGAAAAATATGAACAATTTCTTATGCCTTAAAAAGCCACCTTGCTTTCCTTGTAGAAGTGGTGAAGCGCACTTTGTCCATTTAAATCAAACCAGCCCGAGAACACCTTTTGCCCGTGCTTTGCTGCCCTCTAAAGTTTAATTACCTATAATACCAATTTCAGCAATCGATGCCCATGGCCCTTCGTTTACTTCCGAAAGAGCTCTCAAACGCACATATCGA
>DPAW01000135.1 GCA_003517285.1 Verrucomicrobiales bacterium | reverse complement strand
AGGGACATCTTCTTGGATCGCACCAAGGCAGAGCCCTTGGCCAAACACATCAAGCCAATTACTATAAACAGAATCCCCTGCAAGATGGGTAGAAACAAGCCGACAATACCCAGGGCGACAAATGCCGCGCCTACAATCAGCCATTTAATGCGCGCGAGATTCCTCAAGACGCAAAAAAGTATGCCGCCCGCACAGCTTCTTCCGAGAATATTTTATAGGCGGCGTGTCTAGGAAGTGACGCCGACAGGATCAGTGTCAACAGTCGGTGCAGCCAATTCCGGTCGCTTACCCTTATGCCACCAAAGTACGATGGCGCAAGCGATGTAGATCGAGGAGTAAGTGCCGGTAATCACGCCGACCAGGAAAGTGAAGGCGAAATCATTAATCACAGTGCCGCCAAAGAAATACAACGTTGCAGTAGAAAGCAATGTAGTACCAGAAGTAATAATTGTCCGACTCAACGTCTGGTTAAGGGCCGTGTTCATCACATCCTTAAATGAGCCTCGTGTGCCCATACGAAGGTTTTCCCGGATGCGGTCAAAGATCACGATGGTGTCATTGATGGAGAAACCAATGATCGTCAAGGCCGCCGCCACAATCGGAGCGTTTAGTTCGCGCCCAGATAGGAAAAACAAACCACCGGTCATCGCCACATCGTGCAGAATGGCTACTACCGCCGCCACCGCAAAAGAGTATTCATAGCGAAATGCCACATAAACAAGGATGCCAAATAAGGCCAGCACAACCGCGATAAAGGCGGACTTTTGGATCTCGCCACTAACACTGGGGCCGACTTTATCAAGCTGGATCCGCTCCAGACTGGCTTCCGCAAACAGCGTCTTAAGGGCTCCTTCCACTCTCTTTGCGTCTGCGTCATAAGGGAAATCCACGCGCAATCGTTGCTCGCCGGTGGCCGCCTCGGCCTGCAGCTCGGCTTGAATCTGGCCACCGTCAATGCTGGTGCCTAATTCAAGGTTTTCCCGCAGACTACCGGAATCGATGGCCTGATTGATTTGACCGGCTTGTTCCTGCTCAAACTCCATGACCATGCTATAACCTCCGGCGAAGTCTACACCGAGCATGCTGTCTTTACCTTTCGAGAGGCCGTAACTAAATCCAATGATCACCAAAATCCACGATGCGATGAAAGCCGGCTTGGCGTGTTTCAAAAAATCAAACTTCGGCAATCCAGATGACGGGCGAAGGTGAAGCAAACGCTTGGAGCCATCGCTACCAATCAATTTGGCGTTAGCAAGAAGGTCGAAAAGCAATCTTGTAGCCACAAGCGCAGTAAACATGCTGGTTAGGATGCCGATGGTCAGGGTCACCCCAAATCCCTGTACTGGACCTTTCCCCATGTAGATAAGGATGGTGGAGGCAATCAATGTTGTAATGTTTGCGTCAAAAATGGTCCCAAAGGCTTTATCATAACCGGAAGCAATAGCGCCTCTTACGGATTTGCCTACTAGCAATTCTTCTCGAATACGCTCGAAAATTAGTACGTTGGCATCTACTGCCATGCCAATCGTTAGCACTACACCGGCAATACCTGGCAAAGTAAGCGTGGCATCAAACCAGCAAAGGATGCCAAGAATCATCACAATGTTAAGAGTCAGTGCGAAGTTTGCTATAATCCCACTGAGGAGATAATAGATGACCATGAATATGGCCACCCCGATCAGGCCCCAGAGCGCGGCCTTGTAGCCTTTACGAATGGAGTCCCGCCCGAGCGATGGCGCCACGTCGCGCTCCTCTATGATAGCCACTTCGTTCTCGAGTGGATTCTCCAAAGAGTTTGCCAACATAGTGGCTTCCTCATCTTTAAAGCTGCCGGTTATTTGGCCTCGGGAATGAATCCGACTGTTTATCGAGGGGGCCGAAATGAGTTCGCCATCGAGCACGATGCAAAGCAGTCGCGGATCCGCCCCACTGGCTACATGCGTCTCGGTTACTTTAGCAAATATATTGGCGCCTAATGCATCCAGAGTGAAGTGAATTTCAGGCCTTCCAGTGAGCTCGTTGCGGCGATTACTGGCACGTTTGATGTGACTGCCAGACATGGCCACTTCCGTCATCACAAAATGTCTCACTTTGCGTTCGTCCAGATCATAGGACATAAGCTCAGCCCCGGGCACGAATTCGGCGCCTTCCGCCACAAGTTCATCACTTCGTGGGTGAGTCAGGCGAAATTCCAGCTTGGCCACTTGCGAAATGGTTTCGCGGGCATCATCGCGGTCTGCCTGCGAAAGGCCCGGAACTTGGATGACGATTTTATCTTCGCCGGAAGTCTGAATCATCGGCTCGGCAACACCAAATTTATCAACACGCCGGCGCATGATCTCCTGCGCTTTAGTCAGCTGCTTTTCGTCAATTCTAAGCGGATTCCCTTTCTCATCCAGCTTCGGTTTAACTTGCACGACAAACTGAGTTCCACCCCGCAGGTCGAGACCAAGCTTCACTTTGCCGACCGAATCCTTCTGAATACGGGCGAGAATCTCTCGGTTTATTTGTGTCTGCTGTTCATCTGTTGGATCAGCCCAAAACGCCTCCTGGGCCTCTTTTCCTTCAATTCCCAGCTTTTTAGGGATGCCATCAGTTTGACCCGGAAACATCTCTTGCAAATCAACATCACCGACGGCGGTCATCCATGTTTCAAGAGTAAGCTCACCTCCTTCACCGAGTTTTTCGCTGGCCTCTTTGAGCTCAGCAACAATGGTATCATGATTACCCTGGGCGGTTTGGTCGAATTCGTCGACCATGTTTTTGCCTTGAGGTGGGTACCATTCGCTCAACGTCCAGATCGCGAGGGCTGCGACGAGCAGGAAGCGGCCGAATGTGGGTTGTTTCTGCATGAAGAAAATCTGGTTGTTATTTTTTATTGAGATCAAGGGAAGCAGGCCCCTCGCCATCAGTTATCACTCGCTCAACCGAAGTACGCACAACTTCAATTTTAGATTCGCCGGTGCGCAGGGTCACAGAATCATCTTTCACCGTGATAATGGTGCCAACCATACCGGCAGCCACGACGCGATCGCCGCTCTTAAGCTCGGAAACTAGTTTCTCGTGTTCTTTTCTTTGCTGGTTTTGTGGGCGGATAATGAGTGCATAAAAAATACCAAAGAATGCAATCGGCAATATGCACATCGTAAGCTCAAAACCCTGGGGAGTGGCTTGGCCTTCCGACGGAGCCGCAGCCGCAAACATCAAATCAATTAAAGCACTGTCCATGGTCAAAAAGTCAAAGACGGCAAATCCTATGGAGAAAAAGCCCTTTGGCAAGCATTTAGCTTATTTTTGGGCGTTTTTTCGCTGCTCCTCAACCCGACTGGTTACGCGGTAATTAGCGTGAAATGCCGCTCGAAATTCACCAAAAGTACCTGCCTTTAAATGGCCGCGCACCACTTCCATGAGACGCAGATAACACCGGAGATTATGGATAGTAAGCAAGCGAAGCCCCAAAATCTCGTCCACATTCAGTAAATGGCGAAGGTAAGCCCGTGTGTGATTCTGACAGGTAAAGCAATCGCAGCCATCTTCAATAGGTGTAAAATCCTCACGATAAGCCGCCCCCTTGAGGGAAATTGCGCCGCCGAAAGTAAACGCCGTTCCGTTGCGTGCCAGGCGCGTGGGAAGGACACAATCAAACATATCCACTCCGCGCGCCACCAGTTCCACCAGTTGCACGGGCGTGCCCAATCCCATAGCGTACCGCGGTCGATCAGCCGGAAGCATCGGGGCGGTCAATTCAGCCATTCGCAGCATCTCCGGCTCCGGCTCGCCGACGCTGAGTCCGCCAATGGCGTAACCGTCGAAATCAATAGCAGTAATTTCTCGCGCACTTTGCTCACGTAAA
>DPAW01000012.1:454-2611 GCA_003517285.1 Verrucomicrobiales bacterium | reverse complement strand
CCGCGCATCACTTCCACGGCGCAGTTGTAAAACTCCGCGGTCACGCGGCTTTCGCTCTTGTTCTTACCCCAAGCGATCATGCCGCAGCCAGGAATGAGAATCACGGTGGGGTTGGCATCGCGCATTGCGGGTGAGCCGGGGCGCTTGCAGTTCTTGTAATAGGTTGCGTAATCCTTGCGGTATTGCTTGAGGCCGGCGGTCAGCTCGGCTTTCAAAGTCTCGACGTATTGATTCACAAAGGCGTCGTCGAGCTTCTTGTTTTTCACAGCCTTGAGCGGCACGTAGAGCGGCTTGATTTTGGTGCGCAGGAAATGGTCCGGGCAGCTGGTGCCCAGTTCGGCCAAGCGTCCGGCATCTTTGCTGTTCACAAAACGCAGGATGGTGGCGTCGTCCTGGATGGTGCCGATGAAGCGCTTCTGTTGGCTCACTTGGCCGCGCAGCCACGGGAGCAGCTTGGCGAACACCTTGCGGCGTACTTTTTCGGGGAACGTGGCGTGTTTCTGGCCGCCAAAGGCTTTCTTGTCGCCGCCCTTTTTCTTATAGGCTTTTTCGATATACGTGGAGGCTTTCTCAATCAGATCCAGCGAGAGGTAGTAGCAATCCTTCTCGTCATCAGCCCAGTTAATCAGGCCGTGTTGGCCAAGCATCACGCCCTTGGCCTGCGGATTCTTGGCGGATACTTCCTGCAAGGCTAGGCCGAGCTCGAAGCCTGGGCGCAGCCATGGTGTCCAGACAATGTCGTTGCCGTACACTTCCTTAGTGATCTTTTTGGAATTCTTGGACGCACAAATCGCGATGGGTGCATTCGGGTGCGTGTGGTCCACATGTTTACCGGGAACAAACGAGTGCAGCGGCGTGTCGATGGACGATGCGCGGGGGTTGAGGTTAAACGTGCAGTGCGGATACATGCCCACCATCTCGTCCTCGGCCGGCGTCTTGGGGCCGCGCTTTTTCTTGTTCGCATAGACATTTTGCAGCGCGATCAATTTCTCCTGATACAGCGAGGCAAAATTCTCTTTCTTGGATGTGCGCAAATCTCCGCCGGATCCTTTAACCCAGAGTACTTCGACCTTTTCACCCGTGAGCGGATCGGTCTCCATAATTTTACTGGAAGTGTTTCCGCCGCCGGTATTGGTAATGCGCTGGTCGCTACCAAGCTTGTTGGAGCGATAAATGAGCCGATTGGCCGCATCCAGTTTCTTGACCTCGCTGTCTTTCCAGAGGTCGTTCACGTATTTATACTTCTTCTTTGCCATGGGAAAAAATCGGAGCGCCAGTTCTCGGGGAAAATGGCCTTCGATTCAAGCCAATAGAAAAACTACGTGTTTCCACGTATGAATTAACACGCACGGGTAGGTGCAACCTAATTGTCGCGTTGTGCTTGAACGGCTTTGAATCGAGCGGATGCCTGTTGCCATTCCTTGGCATCGGCGGGCTGGAAGGTTTCCACATCCATCGAGTCTCGGACGTATTGGCGGCCGGTGGCCAAATCGGGGATATGACCGAGGGTGAGGGATTGGAGCAACACATTGCCTAGAGCGGTGGCTTCGGCGGGGCCGGCAATGACTTCTACCTCGCAGGAGTTGGCGGTAAATTGATTGAACAACGCATTCTTGCTGCCGCCGCCAACTATGTGGAGCTGGCGGATCGTACGTCCTGAGAGTACGGATACTTCATCCAGACGTTGGCGATACAGCAGGGCTAAGCTTTCTAGCGCGCATCGTACAAATGCGCCGGGTGAGGTCGGTGCGTTTTGGCCGGTCTCGTGACAAAAGTCGGTGATCGCGGTGGTCATGCTTTCAGGTTTGAAGAAGCGTTCGTCGCTGGGATCAATCAGGGCGGCAAAGGGTTTGGTGTCGGCGGCGAGTTGTGCGAGCGTGGCGTAATCGTAATCCTCACCGGCCTCAGCCCACTCCCGTCGGCATTCCTGCACGAGCCACAGGCCAATGATATTGCGCAAGAGGCGTACTGTATTGCCGTGGCCAATTTCGTTGGTGAAGTTTAAATCTCGAGAGGCATCGTTGATGATGGGCTCGGGCAATTCCACACCGATCAGACTCCATGTGCCGGAGCTGAGGTAGGCCCAATCTTCGCCGGATGCAGGCACGGCAGCCACGGCTGCGCCGGTATCGTGGCTGCAGGTGGCCAGCACCTCGA
>DPAW01000012.1:0-181 GCA_003517285.1 Verrucomicrobiales bacterium | reverse complement strand
CGCCGCCGCGCCGGTGTCGTGACTGCATGTGGCTAGCACATCGATCTCACCCAGCCCGCTGGCAGCGGCCAATTCGGGTTTTAGTGTGCCTAAACTCGTACCGCTGGGGATGAGTTCAGGGAACTTTGCGCGCGGCCAGCCGAAGGCTTCCAGTAGCTTGTCGGACCAATTGCGTGTGCGC
>DPAW01000362.1 GCA_003517285.1 Verrucomicrobiales bacterium | reverse complement strand
CAATTGGTTTTGCAGTTGTCGTTGTTCTGCACCTGAATCTGCTGATCCTCATCCGTGCCGTACACATCAAACAAACAAAAAGACAGGCATTGCATACAGTTGGTGCAGCGATCGAAATCGATGACCGGAAACCACGGCTTCCATTCGCCGTGCTTGGCCGATTGCGTGGACGCACGCTCAGTCTCCACCAGCGCCGTGATGCCCTCGGTATCGAGTCCGGTGATATCGCGAAAAGCCACCGACACTTCGCCATTTGCGTCCTCTGCCTCGGGTGCCTGACCGTTTTCAAACCGGCCGAGCACGAGCAGGGCGCTATCATCCGCCGGCGCCACTGCACCCGCACCGGCGCAGGTGACGGCATAGCCTTGCTCCAGGAGCGCGGTGACCGTGGCCCCGCGATCCGCGGCATCTAGCGAGGCGGCGCCTTCGCCCTCATAGAGGACAATGCGCAAAGTGGTTTCGTCTGCGATTGCCATCGCTTAAATTTTCTTTTCTCCCTCAGTTGATGCTACCGAGCCATCGGCGGGTAGATTCGGATCCACCATATCGTTCAATACCGCGGCGGTGGCGTCGTCTGCCGATAGCTCGCGCATATTGACCACTTCAGTGCGGTCCGTGGGCAGGCCGGCCTGGCAACTGCCGAAAAGCCATTTCACCGCGCGCGGATAACAGGCGGCAATCTTTACTGGCTCCTCACCGGCGGCCAATCGCTTCAGCGCCGGATCGCGGCGCGCGGACATTTCACACAAATCCGCCACTGCTTCAAAAGCCCGGCCGGACTGGCACAGGCCATCCAGCACACCCTGCTTCACCTCATCGGGCACTACGCGTGCGTAGTTGCAGTGACAAAATAAAATGCGTGGCTTATCGGCCATGGGCAGGAAAGACTACGGCCGGCGGCGGGATTTGCCAATCGCGGAAGTCAGGCAAGATCGGTGACGCGGTGGGTGGGTTCGGGTTTGCCGGGGCGGAAGTGTTCGAGGTGATCCAGGGTCGCGGCAAGCCCGGCTGGGGCAGTCGCGAGGGCGGTTTCCACGGCGGCACAGAGGGTTTCGGGATCGCCTTCGGCACGGAGGTTGATAATGAGTTGACCACTTTCAATGGGAGCATCCAGATCAGCGGAGAGTTCAGGCACAAAATCGTTGCGCACCAGATTGATGATGGCGACGTCTCCACCGAGACCGGTATCTGGGCTAAGGGTCATCTTGAGGTGGGCAATTTCGGCGCCCTGTTCGCTGAGGTGTGTTTGCATGGTGCCGGCCAATTGTTGCAGCACGGGGCGCGCCTCGAATTCTTCGGTGCCGGCCAATTGTACTGTCGCATTGAGCCAGCCAAGCAACGCTTCGCCTTCGGCGTACACTTCGTAATCCACCTCCATCACATTGCGCGCGATTTGTTCGGCGTCAGTGATGCGGGTAAACCACGTTTCCAAACCCTCGCCGGTGCGTGCGGAGATTTGCAGTACTTCGGCATTGGGAAATTCCTCGGCGAGCTTGGCTTGTAGCGCGGCAAGGGTGTTCGGCTCGAGTAGATCGGTTTTGTTGATGACGATTAGGTCAGCTTCCTCGAGTTGTTTGCGGTAGATATAAATGACCTTCTCGGAAAACTGTCCGCCTTCGCTCAATCCAAACACACGTGCCGCACGCACAGGATCAACCAACACACTGAGCGGCGCGATGCTGAATTCGTCACCGTAAATGCGCCGGAGCGGATAAGTAACCGTGGCCACGAGATCGGTGCAACTGCCCACTGGTTCCGCGATGAACACATCTGGTCGCGTGCTCTCGGTAAGCCTGCCAGCGGCGTCGACCAGTGAATTAAACCGGCAACAAAAACAGCCGCCAGGAATTTCCTCCGTGGCAAAGCCCTTGGAGCGAAGCATCGCGGTGTCCACCAGCTCGCGGCCTTGATCGTTGGTGATCAGGCCCACCTTGCGGCCGGTCGCGCTCAGGTGCTCGGCCAGCGCGGCAACGCTGGTGGTTTTGCCGGCGCCCAGAAATCCGCCGATCATGATGTAGCGTGCTTTACTCAATGTCTGTGCCTTTCTCTGCCTGTTGTTGCTCGAGCATCTTGTCGATGGTGCTGTTCAGGATAGCGGCGTAGCCCTCGGCGTCGACGCATTTATCATCGAGAGTACCGGCCATCTCATAGAGCCAGCCGTCTTCGTAGGGTTTACGATTAATCAGCGCAATGTTCTTTTGTAGTGCGGGATTGGTGCCGCGAAATTCTCCCTCGGCAAAGGCGTACACATCGCTGATCGCCTTGAAGCCCTCCACCCAGCCAAGAATCTGCCCAGGCGTCACCGGATTGCCCGGCTTCACCTCAAAACCGTGATCCACCATATCGCCCAGCATGCGCGTGGCAAATTTTGTAAAGCCAATCCTCAACACACCTTCCACCTCACGCGTCCAGAAATGCGACGGACTATACTGGCAATCCAGCGGTAGCCGCGTCGCAAAATGCGTACGTTTAAACAAAAGCGTGTTGCTGGAGCCAGCCATCAGCCGCGAAGGTTTAGGATTCACCGCTCAGAGGCAAGCCACAAAAAACTCGAATGCTGCCCGTCGCCGCGTATCCTGCGGTGCCCATGCTGTACTTCGACCATAACGCCACAACGCCACTATGCTCTGCTGCGCGGGAGGCTTGGTTGGAGGCGAGCGAGCAGTTTGTGGGTAACCCCTCAAGCCCACACCGGCTTGGGGCTCGGGCAGACCGCGCCCTGGCTTCCGCACGCGAACAATTGGCGGCGTACTTGGGCTGCGGCTCGTTGGACATCGTGTGGACCTCTGGCGCCACTGAATCCAACAACCTCGTTATGCATCATTACGAGCAGGCGTTGGAGCCGTCGGAGGAAGTGTGGCTCTCGGCCATCGAACATCCGTGTGTAATCGAGTCGGCCCAACGCCATTTCGGCGACCGCGTGCGCACCCTGCCTGTGACTGCCGGCGGGGTGCTGGATTTGGATACCCTGCGCGTGCGGCTGACCGAGCAACAGCCAGGCCTCATCGCCGTGATGGCCGCCAACAATGAGACCGGCGTGCTCCAGCCTTGGTCCGAGGTCCACGATTTGTGTCTCACCCACAAGGTCCCCTTCTTCTGCGATGCTGCGCAATGGATCGGCAAATTGCCGGCGAAAGGTCTGGGTGAATGCGATTTTGTTAGTGGTTGCGCGCATAAATTTGGCGGACCCAAAGGCGTTGGATTTCTGAAATGTCCGAGCCACGGCCCCGTGCGTTCTCAGCTCGTTGGCGGTCCACAAGAGGAAGGACGACGCGCAGGCACGGAAAATGTTGCCAGCGTTCTTTCCATGATGGCTGCGCTGAAAGAACGCGAGACGCTTTTGGCTGAGACCGACACACAGGAGAAGGAAGCTTGGCGCAATGCCTTTGTGATGAGCCTGGTCGGCGCGAAAATCTTGGGTCAAGGTGAAGGCCGATTATGGAACACCGTGAGCGCGCTCCTGCCCGGCGATTGCCGCGCGCGCTGGGTGGTCAAGCTGGACAAGGCGGGGTTTGCC
>DPAW01000202.1 GCA_003517285.1 Verrucomicrobiales bacterium | reverse complement strand
AAGTCTGTCATTGAGTTTTCATCACTTGTTCCGAATTCGTAACGAGCATTTACAGTAGCCTTTTCGCTTAATGCATAGGATGCGTAGAGTTGATAGATTTCATCGTCCCCACCTGCTTCCCAATCTACCCAGTCTGCAGCGAGGTCTACAGAGAGGCCTTCAATCCCTGTCGGCAAGCCTATGCTGGCATACCAAAAGTCGGCAGGACCTGTTCCGAAAGCATCGAGACCTTGGACAGTAGCTAAATAAACGGACGTTCCCCCAGCAAATCCTAAGCTGTCTGGGGTGGTATAACTAGCTGTTACTGCACCAGCGGTTCCACCTCCTCCAGCGTTGGCATTAGGGGTGGCACCACCATTGTTAACAAGGCCAGCGGTTATTCCTAGATCATCTGTAAGTTGATACGAAGCCAACACACCGGTGTGGTGGGTTGGTTCCATGTAAAAGCCCAGGCCACGTTGGAAGAATGCATTATCGGTGTATTCATACACTTCATATCCAACAACCGTGCCAAAATACCCTACTTTCAGATCGATACCGGTTCCAACCGGAACTCTCAAATCAATGTTGGCCTGCGTGAGAGAGAAGTTTTCGCTTGTATGTTGGTCGTCGGGCCCTATCCACATGCCCACGGTGTAACCAGCGGCATATTCTCCAGCACCTTGCGCAGATCCAAGAGTTAGGCTGACGATATCCAACTTAAACTTATCTGCGTCCTCGTTTGTTTTAACTAGGTCCGCTCCGTCGCCGTCAGACATAGTATAACTAGTACTAACGTATCCAGTCAGTGTGGTTGAAGCAGCCAGAGCATCAGCGCCTGCGGCGGCTTCTTGAGCGTTTGCAAGTGACTGAAGGCTCACCACTCCAGCAGCGGCGAGAGCTAAGGTCCATTTGTGTGTTTTGATTTTCATATTATCTATTTAATCGATTAACTTTGTTTACACTATAGTTTAGTTTCATTGTTAACTTTATATGCCCTAAAAGGCTCAGGCTATGAAGCCACAATCATGCCGGTTACCCATGAATCAAAACACAAAGATTCGATAGAATTAATGAACAGAATTCATTATAAGAAAATGAATCGAAATCTACGGGCCATTTTTCATTCATTGAATTGCTCGGTCAGGGGCAGAGGTGGACAGAGCCACAAGCGTGGCGACTGAAAGAAGGAGTTATATGTGTTAAAAAAAGAATTCTATGGCTAAAAAAAGCCACTCTGAAAGGTTGCTCGAGTCCTTGGGGGAGGTGGGAGCTTTGGTTCGACCGCAATGCCGGCACCATTTCTATGGGGTGCTGGCAGGCTTCGGAGGAGACTTCACGGTGGCTGGATCGATGAAGGTGTAGGTGCCACCGTTTTCTTGAGCGATAATCATCAATGTTGCTTCAGTCGTGGTTCCTCGGAGAGGGTCGCCAATGGCGAGCGTATTGATTTTAGTGGCCTTATTCGCGTTAAGCGATTGGATTAACGCCCGAACGGAAGGCTCGTCTTTTCTAACTCGGAATTCTCCGTCTGTTAGTAGGAATAATTCAGTGGGTTTGTGAGTAAAGGCGGACTTTAGGGAATCGGAGGGATCCGTTCCTCCGCGGGCGCGGCGTGAATCAATCCATTCGGACACTTTATTGATATTACCTAGGTTACTTTCCAACATGACAGGTGACCTAATGTCGTTAATCCGCATGGCGTCATCACGTTGGTTGAAAAAATAAACATAAAACTTGCCGGTACCATCCATGGAATTGAGCGATTTTAACAAGGCATTCTTGGCCATTTCCAACTGACCGCCCCACATGCTCCCGGATTTATCGATGATAAATACCAACCGGGCACTGCTGTCTTGTTCGCCGGTATCGAACCCGCCATCGGCAAAGGTGCTGCCAGAAAGGTTGGTGACAGTGCCAATGCCCGGTGGCAGCTTAGCGTGTTGGGCTAGATGGGCCAGCAAGGGCCAGGATTTCTGGCGAGTGAACTCTGCAGATATGCCAAGGGAGACACGGGCATCCGCGGGCAGGCCGTTGGCGCCATTCCAGTTAGGCTCCCAAGACGTGATGGGCCGGGTGTCTTCGCGTACCTCGAGGGCAAAGGTTTCCACGCGGGGCAGAAGCACCGTGCGATGAATTTTTGGGGAACCATTGGTGATCGAAAGCGGCGGCTGTTGGATCATCACCAGCTGATGGGTGCCGTCGGCCGTGGGTTCAGTGAGAAACTCAATGTGCCGCAGGGGATATGCGCCCAAGTGACGGGCGCCCCAGAAATCCGGCGGCACGCGGCTGATGATCGAGAGCTGGCTAAAAGCACCGGTGGAATTCAAGTGAACTGGGCCGCTGGCATGGTGTTCATACCAGGCCACACCGGAAAATACCTCGTCCAACGCCTGCAACGTCATGCGTTCGCGATGGGTATTTTGCGCAGCGAGCTGACTGTTTTCCGAGGCGTCTAACACCGAGCTCCAAGACGAATACACCATCACCAATAACAGCGACACGATGGCCACCGTGGTCATAACTTCCAGCAGGGTGAAGCCGGCGCTGTGTGGTGTGGGCCTCATGGGGAGCCTGCGTTTGTAGCGGAAAAAATCGCCGAAAACAAGCCGCGATGTCACACCTCCAGCGCTTCGCCGGGAGCGGGCTGAATGATGTTGAGCTTGGGCAGGTGGTCGCGCAGCTCCGCCTCAATCCAATCGCGGGCATCGGGCTCGCCATGTCCGAGGATCACGGTCCGTGGGGCCATTTGTACCGCAAAATCCACCAGCTCGTCTCGATTCGCATGGGCGGAAAGATCGAAGCTCTCCAGCCGGCACTGGCGCGTGAGTTCGCCGGCGCTGTCGCTGAAATGAAAAGGCTCGCCCCGACCGGCCGCGCGGAGGGCGCCTCCGGGTGTGTCTGGTGCGGAATAGCCGACAAATAAAATGGAATGACGTTCTTCGGGCATCATGTGTTGCGCGAGGTGATGCGCGGCGGTGTTCTCGCTGAGCATGCCAGCGGTGATCACGAAGAGTTGGCCATCCACTTTCAATTTGCGAAAATCGCGCTGCTCCAGCACCTCCAAATCCAGCGCCTCATGGAGATTGAGATCCGGCCGTCGATTGGGCGCGCGCGCCGAGACCAAGTCATAGATTTCGGTAAACACGCGCCCCAAGCCGCCGATGTAAACCGGTTGCCGATTTAAATCCCCGGCCTCCATCGCCAGAGCAATGGCCGCCAGCATTTCCTGCGTCCGGCCCAAGGCAAACACCGGCACCAACACCCCGCCCGATTCCAAGCCCTCGCGGATGGCCGTGATGAACCGTTGCAGCTCGGCTTCCCGCGCAAATCCGGCGGGCATTTCGGTGGCGCCGCGCGTAGTTTCCAAGATCAACACGTCGGATTGCGTGCCTGAAAAATCCGCCTTCGGCGAGAGCGTTTGATCATGGAAACAGACATCGCCGGTGTAAAAAAGCGATTCCCGCCCATGGGCCACCCGAAGCCCGGCGGAGCCCAGCACATGGCCGGCGGGATGAAAGCTCACCGTAGGCGCCGGCTCGTCGGCCGTGCCTGGGCGCACGGGGCTCCATGGCTCCGGCTTGCCGTACTTAAAGCCTTGGAATAAGTATGAAAACTCATCCACCTCGTTGTGGTGAAACAGCGGGTAATCTGGAATGTTCCGTTCGGTGTGCTGCCGTTTCATTACGTTCACCGAGTTGTGCAGGACGCGTTCGATGAGAAAATAGCTCGGCTCAGTCATCAACACCCGGGCCTGCGGGAAGTGCCGGAGTGCCACCGGCAGGGAGCCGCAGTGGTCCTGATGGCAATGCGAGATTGCGATGGCATCCACGTCCTGCTCGGCCACCTGCGAATATAACGGCAGGCCGGCGCGGCCTTCCACGCCGGGGCAGGTGCCAGCATCGAGCAGAATGCGGTGGCCGCCGGTTTCCACCAACCACGCACTGGCGCCAATGGTATCGGCGGGGTTGAGGTTGGTGATGCGCACGCCGCAGGCTACGCTGGGCACACGGGCGGCGGCGAGCCTTTAGCCTCGAATCCGGGCGGGTCACTGGCTAGCCTGTTGGGGAATGCGATTGCTGGACCGGTATCTTTTGCGCGAACTGCTCGTGCCACTGCTGTATTGTCTGGCGGGCTTTCAGATTTTTTGGACGGCGTTCGATCTATTTGGCAACCTAAAAGACTATCAGAATCGCGAGCTGGAATGGAGTCAGATCGGCGAGATCTACATCCTGCGCACGCCTGAGCTGATTAGTACGGTGCTGCCGATTGCGTTGTTGTTGGCACTCCTCTACACACTCACCAACCTGGCGCGGAGCAACGAGTTGGTGGCGATGCGCGCGGCGGGGATTAGTTTGGCGCGGATCAGTGTACCGTTTTTTGCGGTGGCCCTGTTCATCGGTGGCACGTTGTTTGCCGTGACAGAATTCGTTGCGCCCAATGCCTCGGCGAAATCCTCGCGGCTGCTCGAATCGGGCCGCACCGATGCGGATAAATGGCTCACTAATTTGGATTTCCGTGATGACGCGCTGGGGCAGTTTTGGCATATCCAAAGGTATAACCTAGCCACAGGCGAGATGGAAAATCCCTCGGTGGACTGGACACGCGATGAGGTGCGTACAGTGGTGGATGCAACACATGGGGTATGGACCAATGGCAACTGGGTGTTTTATTCGGCAGAGAAAAAACTCTATTCCCCGCCAACCAACGATCTTCCTAACCAAGTGATCGCCACCAACGTGCTGGCCGGTCTGAATCTCGGCGGATCGCCGGAGCAATTACAGGCTGAGATCAAGATCGCGCAACTGGATCAATTGAAAGCTGCTAAGCAATTGCAGCTCTCATTGTTTGAGATTTTGGAGTATCGTAAGCTGCATCCGGAAATGCAGACCGACAAGGCGTCGCTGATCCTCACCCAATTTCACGGGCGCATTGCGCAGCCGTTTACCTGTCTGGTGGTGGTGTTGGTGGCGCTGCCGTTTGGGGCTGCGAGCGGTCGGCGCAATGTGTTTGTGGGGGTGGCGGGCAGTGTGGGGATTTGTTTTATCTATTTCATTTTAATGCGCTGGGGCCTGGCGCTGGGCACGGCGGGGCATATGCCCCCGGTATTGGCGGCGTGGTTACCGAACCTCGTGTTCGCTGGCACGGGCGTCGTGTTGTTACGGAGGGTACCATGACCGGGTCGTTCACGTCCGAACAACTGCAGCGATTATACGAGGTATCGCGGGCTATTCATTCCACGTTGGAATCGACTGAAGCGCTCCGGTTGATTGTCAGGGAGGCCGTGTCGTTGATGGGGGCGAGCAGCGGCTCGCTGGCTCTAGTGAATCCGACCACGGGCCTACTAGAGATTGCAGCCTCCGAAGGGCTGCCTGAAGACGCAAGCGCGATGTCTCTGCGGCCCAAGGAAGGCATTACCGGCTGGGTGGCGCACCATGGCGAGCCTCTGCGCATAGGTGATGTGAGTGCGGATGAACGTTATATTTCCGCGCGCCCGGAAGTCCGTAGCGAATTGGCCGTGCCGTTGTTTATTGAGGAAGATGTGCGGGCGGTATTGAACGTCGACGCCGAGTCGGTGGATGCTTTTTCTGAAACTGATCAAAAATTGTTGGAGGAACTCGCACGGCATGCCACGCAGGTGATTGTAAATACTTGGCAGTACGAGCAACACCGACAGCGCGCAGAACTGCTACGGTCGCTGGTGTCCGTAGGACAGACGATTAACAGCAACCTGCATTTGGATGAGGTGCTGGAATCCATCACGCGTGAAGCGGCTGGATTGGGCCGGGTGAAGATGTGTTCGCTGCAGTTGCTCGACCCT
Source organism: Verrucomicrobiales bacterium (assembly GCA_003517285.1). GTDB lineage: Bacteria > Verrucomicrobiota > Verrucomicrobiia > Limisphaerales > UBA1100 > UBA1100. The sequence continues at coordinate 1,104 of DPAW01000202.1, read as the reverse complement.
TCCGAGGAATGGCTCGAAATGCGTGCTCAGTTTGGAGCCGGGACCGATTATCGACAGCGTCCACCTCTCAGTGTGGTGGAGAGCCTAATGGGCTCAGTGGTGCGCCGCCGTAAGCCCATGCAGGTGCTTAACGTGCAAACATCAGCGCAGTACCAACATCCGGAAACCGCCCGACGCGAAGGGCTCGTTTCATTGCTCTGCGCTCCATTGGTTTTCGGCGATCAAAGCCTAGGGACCTTGAGTGTGTACACTGAGGCCCCGCATGTTTTCTCTAATGAAGAAGTGCGGACGCTGAGTGCTCTGGCAGAATTGTCGGCCGTGGCGATTGAAAAGGCGCGGCTTTACGAGCGTACGGTGGATGTGGAAGAGCAATTGCGCCGCAACGAACAGCTCAGTGCGTTGGGCTTGTTGGCGGCGGAAGTGGCCCATGAAATCCGGAACCCGCTCACGGTGATGAAGATGCTGTACCATTCCATGGAGCTGGATTTTGCCGAGGGCGATCCGCGCGCTGAGGATGCGCGTGTGCTGGATGAAAAGATGAATCACCTCGACCAGATTGTGGACAATATCGTGAAGTTTGCTCGAAATGCTGAACCCCAAATGGGCCCAGTGGACATACCTAGCTTACTGGACGACCTAAGCCTGCTCACACGGCACAAGCTGCAGCATCAGCAGATTACCCTTGTGCGCGAGGACGCGCCGGATTTGCCGCCGGTGAAAGGTGATGCCACGCAATTATCTCAAGCATTTCTAAACCTAATCCTGAACGCCGCTGAGGCGATGCAACACGGGGGAAAATTGCAGATAGCCACCACGGCGGTCGAACAGGGAGTGACAGTTACTTTTACTGATTCCGGCCCAGGCATGACGGAAGAACAACGCGAATACGCTTTCACCGGCATGTTGAGCTCCACCAAGGATAAAGGCGGCGGCTTGGGGTTGGCAATAGTGGCCAAGGTGGTCGAAGCCCATGGTGGCCGTGTGGAAGTCGAGTCCGCCCCCGACGAGGGGACACGGATCATCCTGCGGCTACATGCATAAAACAAAAAAGCGGCCCGGCGGCCGCTTGAATTCGTGGGCTTGGGAAACCCCTAGATGTACTCG
>DPAW01000203.1 GCA_003517285.1 Verrucomicrobiales bacterium | reverse complement strand
CTGGCCTACGCCCAAGACACCGTGTTCCCATGCAAGCATTGCGTGAACCTGACAATATTCGAGATACTGTTTTTTTGCCTCAGGATACTGTTGAATCATCTCCACCAACCGGTGACTTTGCTCAGGCATGAGCTGGCCCTCAGTAAGTTCCATGAGGAGAAACTCCAGTTCTTTTTTCTCTACTTCCGTCATAGAGCTTCCTCTGGACGATGACGCTTTACGCACTCAACCAAAGCGTTGCGAGCTCTGAAAAGCGCCTGTTTAATGGAACTCTCTGACTGATCGCTTTGAGAAGCCATAGATCTCAGAGTAGCACCTTCCGTGTATCGACGGCGGATGAGTTTCTGGTAACGTTCGTTCAGTTTCCCGATACAGTCGACCAGTAGTCGTTGTTTTTCTTCATGCCTCTCAGACTGCTGCTGCGCGTCATCAGCAATACCTGCGAGAAAATCATCGTCGAAAACAAGGCGATCCCGAGTGATCTTGCGACGGTGTGCCATTACCTGGAAATAAGCGACCCTGAGCATCCATGCACCAAAGTTGGTGCCTAGTTTGAATTCATGCGCCTTACGCCAAAGAACCGCATTAGTCTCTTGCATAACATCCTCCGCCTGAGTGCGATTACCTAGAAGTGAAAGTATGTAGGCAAACATACGGCTCTGATGAGTCGTCAAAAGTTGAACAAATTCGAAGGATGGCTCTGGTCGTTTTCCGGGCATGTATTTCGGTTATAATACGGGTTGGCCACAGGTTATATACCGCGGTGAGCGGATTGGTTACGGTTGAAACCTAAAAAAGATAAAGGGTGAACCATAATCAACTAATGCGAGTGTTGCCAAACAAGGTATGATGATACATAGCATGATTCTGGCATCAACCGTGCCGTCATTCGACGGCTCCATGCTCTGGCTGGGAATCACCTTCGGGCGTCTCTGCACGCTCAAGAGCATAGAATGGCTGGTTGTTAAAATCACCGCCTATGAAAAGCAGATCGTTTGACGTATTCTCCGCGACAGCAAGCATCACGTTAAAGGATTCGGCGTCACCCAATGGATCGCCATCCCGTTCACGAAAAATGACGATGTGCGGATTACCTTTGTGTTCGGTGAGAATGAATGGGTACTCATTTTTCCCTGACTTCATGATCCCAGCCATATAAATCGTTTTTCTCTTTAGAAACTTCTCATACTTGCCAGGTATCTTTGCGACAAACTTGCCATCTGCATGAAATTCCACGGTTTTGCCCTGATCGTGGTCAGCAAGCCTGGTGCTAAGTCTGTTGCTAATGGCCTTATTGGCCTGCCATCGGCCCTCAAGTCGGCTCGAGACCACATTTTCTTTATCTGACTCGACCTTAAACTCTGCCATCAAGGTAGTTGGAAAGTGAAAAAGGAACATAAAGGTAGCGGTAATCAATACTTGGTTCATTTTGTGTATTTTCATTGGATTGGCCTTATTAAAATATGGTGTATTTAGTTGGGCTCCTGTGTCCCCTATTCTGAGCTAAGGTTGCAATTTCTCTAATTCAGAAGCTTGTGCATTTCCGAGGGTGGTTCTGTGCGCTTACGGGACATATGTTTTCGTAATCAGCGATTACGAGTTGGTAAGGATATAGCCGATGGAACGCAACGGTAACGGTTGAAAATGAAAAAAATCAAAAACTAGCCAGAAAAATGGTCGGACCGGGGAGATTTGAACTCCCGACCTCCACACCCCCAGTGTGGCGCGCTAACCAGGCTGCGCTACGGTCCGTCCGGAAAGGAGCCGCATCCTAGCGGTCGGTGAGAGAATGACAACCCTTTTCAGTGGGCCACTTTCAGCACGATGGTGGTGAAGTCGTCCGGCTGGTGGTCAGCCGCCTCATGAGATCGGCCGGCCTCATGCAGGCCCGCCACGATCTCTGCCGCACTCTCCACCTGATGGCTGCCCAGCGTCTGCACAATCCGTTCCTTGCCGAACATTTCGCCGTCTTCGGATGTGGATTCCTCAACGCCATCGGTCATCAACGCCAGTAGATCGCCAGGCTCCAGAGGGAGATCCTCACTCACGGTGTACTCAGTATCAGGCCGAATACCGAGTGGAATTCCAGTGCGCTTGAGCTCGCGTTTCAAATGCCCGCTGCAATCCAGCCATAACGCCGGCGGATGCCCCGCGCTAGCATAGCAAACGGTGCCAGTCTTGGGGCTGAGCCGCACGAAGAGCAGTGTGACAAATCGTTCCGAACCAGTGTCCTCAGTGAGCACGCGATTGGCACGCGTGAGGATCTCGCCCACGTCATCCAAATCCGCCGCCAAAATGCGCAAGTACGCACGTGTCTCGGCCATCAACAACGCCGGACCGATGCCGTGCCCAGTCACATCCCCCACTACCAACCCATAATCACCGTTAGACATGGGCACAAAATCGTAATAGTCGCCGCCCGTTTGCTCCGCACTCTCGGTGAGCCCGGCCAACTCCAGACCATCCAATTGTGGGGCTTCCTCGGGAAACAGTCGCTGCTGAATCTCGCGCGCGATGCGCATCTGTTCATTGGCCGCATGCAGGGCTGTCTCAGCCTCGCGATGGCGGGTGCGATCGCGAGCCTCGCGCACCTCGCGTTCCACCGCCGGCACCAGCCGCGCGAGATTCCCTTTCATTAGGTAATCATGTGCGCCGGATTTCATGATCTGCACAGCCAGATCCTCTCCAATGCCGCCACTGATCACGATAAACGGAATATCCCGCCCGCTCTCCTGTAACAACCGCAGGCCTTCTGAACCGTTGAATTCCGGCAAATTGTAATCTGCCAGAATGATATCCCACACCTCGTTCTCCAGTGCGCGGGTATATTGCTCGGCCGTCTCCACACGTTCACTGGTCACCTCATAGCCGCCGGCCTGAATCAGCCCCACCAACACTTTCGCGTCGAGCGCCGAATCCTCAATAATCAATACGCGTAGGATTTCACTCATGGCCGCCCTCCCCTTGTTTCGCTTGACCGCTCAACTCGCGTACCTTGGCGGCGATGTTTTCCTGTCGCATCAGCGATTCGCCCACTAGAATCGCGCGCGCGCCACTGGCCTGCAGGTGCTCCACATCCGTCCGTGTATAAATGCCGCTCTCGGCCACCAGCAAGGTTTGAGATAAATCCAGTTCCGCCGCCAACTTGCCGGTTGTATCGAGATCAACCGTAAAGGTTTTCAGATCGCGGTTGTTCACGCCAATCAACGGCGCCTCAAGCGCCTTGGCTCGGACCAATTCCTCCGCGTCATGCACTTCCACCAACGCCGATAACCCGGCCCCCACGGCCAATTCATGAAACTCCCGCAGGCGATCGTCATCGAGGATCGCCACAATTAACAGGACCGCGTCCGCGCCCCATTCGATAGCCTCGGCAATCTGCCGGGCATCGATCACAAAATCCTTTCGCAACAGCGGCACATCCACCGCCTCGCGAATCTGCCGCAGATACTCTGGCGAACCCTGAAAATACTGCTCATCGGTCAATACTGAGAGACAACTCGCGCCGGCCGTTTCGTATTCCTGCGCGATTTGGACCGGATCGAAATCCGG
>DPAW01000151.1 GCA_003517285.1 Verrucomicrobiales bacterium | reverse complement strand
AGGTATTCGTGCGGGAAATGCCGCTCACCCTGCGTCTGCGCCTCCTGCCAGAGTACCAGCACGGCGTGTTCAATACGTCGCATGGCTTCCTCCTCGGGAATACAGGTGTCGGTTACGCGGTTGAGATGGCGATCGAGCAACGCCTGTTCGTCAGCTGGAGTGAGGTCGCGATAATGCGGCACGCGCTCGTAGTGGTCGTGCGCCACTAGGTTGAACACATCCTCTTCAAGATTCGCACCCGTGCAGGTGATCGCGTGGATTTTATCCTGCCGAATCATCTCGGCCAGTGACAGCCCCAGCTCGGCCGTGCTCATCGCGCCTGCGAGCGTCACAAACATTTTTCCGCCATCGGCCAACTGCGCGTTGTAGGCCTCCGCCGCCTCCACCAGTGTGGCGGCATTAAAGTGACGATAATGTCGCTGGATAAACTGGCTGATGGGCCCATTCATGGGCTTCAGGTTTCTGTTTGGAAAAAGGTGTCATGCAATTGCTGCGTAGCCGTTTCGCCTTTCTCGGCCTCTACCACGACAGAGATTTTAATTTCGCTGGTGGAAATCATTTCGATATTAATGCCGCCCTGTCCAAGCGTCTCAAACACCTTCGCCGCAATACCGGAATGACTGCGCATACCCACGCCCACGACGGACACCTTGGCGATATCTTCATCGGCAATCACTTCCCCAAATTCAATTTCTTTCTGTAGCTCTGCGATCACCTTCAGCGCCTTGGGCAAGTCTGGCTTGTCGGTGGTAAACGAAACATCGGTAGCCGGCGTGGCGGTGCCGTGGCTAATGTTTTGTACGATCATATCTACGTTGATCGCGCCGGATGCCAACGCACTGAAAATGCGCGAGGCAGTGCCCGGCTGATCCGGCACGCCCACAAGCGTTACCTTCGCTTGATTCTTGTCTAGCGACACGCCGCGTACCACGACGGCCTCCATACTTGCAGTTTCTTCCTTCACAATAGTTCCTGGGTTGGTGTTCAGACTCGAGCGAACTTCAAATTTTACGTTATACTTTTTGGCAAACTCCACCGAACGGCTTTGCATCACCTTCGCACCTAGGCTCGCGAGCTCCAGCATTTCATCATACGAAATTTCCTCCAGTTTGCGTGCGCTGGCCACGACCCGTGGATCGGTGGTGTACACTCCGTCGACATCCGTATAAATCTGGCACAAGTCAGCATCCAACGCTGAAGCCAATGCGATGGCCGTGAGATCGGAACCCCCGCGGCCCAGTGTGGTGATGCGTCCATCGGGCGTCATCCCCTGAAAACCAGCTACAATCACCACGTTGCCCTGATCAAGCATCGCATGTACCTGATTGGGCGAAATGTTTTCTATCTTCGCTTTGGTATGCACGCCATCGGTCATGATGCCCGCCTGCGCGCCAGTTAAGCTCACCGCTTTGAGATCTAGTGAATGCAGTGCCATGGCCAGCAGCGCAATGGTCGTTTGCTCGCCAGTAGCCAGCAGCATGTCCATCTCGCGTTCGCTAGGCAGTTGATTAATCTCACTGGCCAGACGAATAAGATTATCGGTCACGCCACCCATGGCCGACACCACAACGACAATCTGATCGCCCTGACGTCGATACTCCGCCACGCGGTTGGCCACGTTCTTGATACGGTCCGTGTCCTTGACTGAAGAGCCACCGTATTTCTGGACGATCAACGCCATGCTTATAGTCCGATTGCCGCCTTCACGGCGTCGGTGTTTGATTCCACCGAGGTTGCTTGCGCATTCGCATTGGTCACTGCTGTATCCGGATCTTTCAAACCATGTCCAGTCATTGTCGCTGTGACGATACTTCCAGAATCGATACGACCTGCTTTAACCATCTTCACAATTCCCGCTAAACTCGCCGCACAAGCAGGCTCTACAAAAATACCTTCCGAGGACGTCAGTAATTTGTAGGTGGATAAGATTTCTTCATCCGTCACGCTGTCAATCAGACCTCCGGAAAATTGGGCAGCCGCTTTTGCTCCTTTCCAACTAGCCGGATTACCGATGCGTATCGCGCTGGCAACAGTCTCAGGAAATTCCACCACTGCATCATTTACAATCGGCGCAGCACCTGCAGCCTGAAATCCCATCATATGAGGTAAAGTATCACTGAGACCGGCTTCGTGATATTGCTGAAAGCCTTTCCAGTAAGCTGTGATATTGCCGGCATTACCAACAGGTAGAAAATGAAAATCAGGCGCGTCACCCAGCGCATCACAAATCTCAAAAGCAGCCGTCTTTTGGCCTTCAATACGAACAGGATTGATGCTGTTCACCACCTCTACCGCACCGGTCTGACCAAGTTCACGAACGATCTCCAGCGCCTGGTCAAAGTTACCTTGAATTTGAAGCGTCTGTGCCCCGTACATCAATGCTTGGGCCAACTTACCCAAGGCGATATTTCCCTCGGGAATCAGCACCACACACTTCATGCCTGCACGCGCCGCATAAGCTGCTGCTGCTGCTGAGGTATTGCCTGTGCTTGCACAAACCACCACTTGGGCTCCGCGCTCGGCAGCCTTAGATACAGCCATCGTCATGCCCCGATCCTTAAAGGAGCAGGTCGGGTTCAGCCCCTCGTATTTGAGGTAGAGATCAAACTCTCCGTTGATCGCCTTGACAAAGTTCGGCACACGAATCAGTGGCGTGTTTCCTTCCAGCAACGTCACCACCGGCGTGGCTTCGCTCACCGGCAATTGCTCGCGGTACGCGTCAATGACGCCGCGCCAACCGGAAGTATTTTGAACGCCAATGCTCATGCGAAATTCTCCACGCGGATCATCACCGGCTTCGCCTTCACGGCGCTGAGTTTTCTGATTTCTTTCAAGGCCTTTTGCATCGCGGCGTTCTTGGCGTAGTGCAGCATCAGGATCAGGGGCACACTGTTGCCTTCGTGGCCTTCGGGCTGAATGACCGACGAAATTCCGATTTTGTTTTTCGCCAATACGGCCGACACTTTTGCCAAAACCCCCGGTCGATCCAGCACGGACAGCCGCAAGTAATAGCAGGAGGTTGTTTCCTCAATCGGCCGTACGGCGCCATTGGACTCATGCGGGATGAACGCCTTCAAGCGATCGGTGGAGCCATGTTTCAGGTCCAATACCGCGTCGCCGATATCGCTCAACACGGCGCTGGCAGTCGCATCCCGCCCGGCGCCCTGACCGTAATGCAACGTATCACCCACCACATCGCCGCGCACGAGAATGCCGTTGTACACATCACTCACATTCGCCAGCACGTGGTCATCAGGAATCAAAGCCGGATACATACTCACCTGCACGGGGCCAGGCTTCGACGTCTTTACAATCCCCAAGAGTTTGATGGCGTACCCCAGTGAATCGGCAAATTCCAAATCCAACGGCGCCACTTGTTCGATGCCCTCGGTATACACCTGCTT
>DPAW01000201.1 GCA_003517285.1 Verrucomicrobiales bacterium | reverse complement strand
CGTCCGCTGCGTGCGGTGACTGAATTGGATTTCTTTTTACCCATCGGAACGCCGCTCACCCTGCCGTCAACCGCTCCAAAAGTCACGCCACGAATGGCGGATCGAAGAAGGCGCAGGCGAGCATTCGCTCAGGATTCCTCCAGTGCAATCGACTGCAGCGTGGGTGTTTCGCCGGAAAGTTCCAGGATTGCCACCGAGGGTGCGGTGCCGCCGCGGGGTTGGCTGGCTGAACCGGGATTGATAAACCGAATCCTGCTGCGCAGTTCATCAAAGGGCATATGCGTGTGGCCGAACACTACGATCTCTGGCTTCTCCGTGCTCAGAAGTTCGCGCACGGTTTGCGAAGGAAAATCCACATCTACAATGTGATGGATTAGGATCGTTCTCTCGCCGAACTCTTCCAGTCGCGTCACCGGAAGGGTGATGGCGTAATCCGTGTTGCCCAGTACGGCGTGCACTGGCGCGATGGCTTCCAGCTCGGTAATCACATCCATTGGCCCCACGTCGCCCGCATGCAGGATGTAATCCACTCCGGCCAATGCCGCATGCACGGCATTGGGCACGTGCCCGTGCGTGTCCGAAATGAGGCCGAGTTTCATGGCGCGAGCTTACGCCGTGTCCTGAGTCAAATCCAGTTCCCAAGCTTGATCGCAGCGGGCGACGGCTCGGGTATCGAGGCTGCGTTGAAAGCCTAATTGTTCGTACAAAGCAATGGCTTCCACCAGCCCAATCGCCGTGCCGAGAGTCAGTTTGCACTCGCGCAAAATCTCAAAGATCATGGCCTACACCACGGGCCCTTCGGTCTGGGTAACGGCGCGCATTGTGGGAAGTTCCTTTTGCATGGGGCCGCCGGATGATAAGCCATGGGCGGCGCAAGGCAATGGCAACGGACCTGTTTGAAATCCTGCACGAGGACGAGGACCTGCTGGTGATCAATAAACCGGCCGGGCTGGTGTGCCATCCGACCAAGGGCGATGAACGATCCAGCCTGGCAGGTCGGCTGCGGTTGTATCGTGGGGCGGAGGTGCCAGTACACCTGATCAATCGGCTGGACCGCGAGACTAGCGGCGTGGTGTGTGTCGCCAAGGCCGAAACGGCCGCGCGCGAGTTACGGCAGTTATGGGAGAGCCGCGCAGTGGAAAAGCAATACTGGGCGATCGTGCACGGGCACGTGGCTGACGCGGAAGGAGTGATTGACGCGCCATTGGGCAAGGATGAAGCCAGTGAGGTGGTGGTGAAGGATTGTGTGCGGCCCGATGGCCATCCCTCGCGCACGCGGTTCTGGACGCAATGGCGGTTTGAACGGGCCGAAGGTAAATTTAGTTGGCTGCGTGTGTCGCCGGAGACTGGCCGCAAGCACCAGATTCGCATTCACTTGCAGCACCTCGGGCATTCGATCGTGGGCGATAAACTGTATGGGCCGGACCCGGCCCTGTACCTGAAGCTGGCCAAGGGCGAATTGACGGATGCGGATCGCGCGCGGCTGATTCTTACCCATCAGGCCCTACACGCGCACACATTGCAGTTTCACTGGCGCGAGCGCGACTGGAGTTTTGTGGCGGAGCCGGCGGATGAATTGGTGGATTTCATTGAGACCGTAGATGAAGAGGAGGAGGAACTGTATGCCGACTGATCCCATCCCGCGCACGATGCAGGCGGTGGTGTATCGCGGTGTGAATGATCTGTGCGTGGAAACCGTGCCCGTGCCGCGCTGCGGTGCACGCGAGGTCCTGGTGAAGGTGGCCGCCTGCGGGGTGTGTCCGACGGACATAAAAAAAATTCAGCACGGCACCGTGCCCGCTCCGCGCATTCTTGGGCATGAAACTGCCGGCAAGCTGGTGAAGGTTGGCGCGCGAGTGGAAGGCTGGCGCGTGGGCGATCGTGTGGCGCTACATCATCATGTGCCCTGCCTGGATTGCCACGCCTGCCGGCACGGCGCCTATGCCCAATGCCCACAGTATTTGCGCACGGGCATCACGGCGGGCTTCGAACCGGCCGGTGGCGGGTACGCGGAGTATGTGCGGGTTATGCGTTTTTGTCTGCCGGGGTTGGTGAAGATCCCGCGTAAAAACAGTTTTCTCGAAGGGGCGATGCTGGAGCCGGCGAACACGGTGTTCAAGGCGGTGAACCGACTGAACCTGTTGCCGGGCGACTCGGTGATGGTGGCTGGCCAGGGACCGATCGGGTTGATGTTCACCGGTCTACTTGCAGCACGAGGCATGCGGGTGGTGGCGACCGATTTCATGGCATCTCGTCGGAAAATGGCGCGTCGCTACGGCGCGCGGCAGGCGCTGGCGCCGGACTCGGCCGAGGTGGCCAAGGTCATTCGGAGTGCCACACGCGGGCGCGGGCTGGATGCGGCGGTGGTGGCCGTGCCGGTAGAGGCGGCGGTGCAGCAGGCTCAGGCGCAGATGCGCGGTGGCGGGCAGGTTCTGCTCTTTGCTCATACCCGGCGCGGCGAACGAGGTCCGGTGGAGTACGCGGATATTTGCGTGGACGAAAAGGACCTGATCGGCAGTTACTCGAGCGATTTCACGCTACAGAGGGAAGTGGCGCGCTGGGTATTCTCCCGCAGACTGGATGTGCGGCCGTTGATCACGCACACCCTGCCGCTGGCGCAGACCGCGGAGGCGGTGAAGTTGGCCGCACAACCCACACCCCAATCGCTCAAGGTAGCGGTGGTGCAGGATTGACAATGGGGTTAAGCAGGGTAGACTCCGCGGTCCCAATGGCCCGTTCGTCTATCGGCTAGGACACAGCCCTCTCAAGGCTGAGAGAGGGGTTCGATTCCCCTACGGGCTACCAGCTTGGGAAAGGAGTTTGCCGAAAAACCACGGAGAAATATACGCCCATGTCATCTGCCTTGTTCCAAATTATTTTCAATCCCACCAGCGCGGCGGAGCTGGCGGGGATGCCGAAGGATTTGCAGCTGCAGATTCTGGGCGAGTTTCGCGGTCTGCCCGATGAGGTGCGGGCCAGCGGGTATTACGGCAAACTGCAGAGCGGCGTGAAGACGCTGCACCGATATCGGGTGGGCAATTATCGTGTGTACTTCGAGTGCCATGATCTCGGCGTGGTGGTGCACCGGATTTTCTCCCGTAACACGCTAAAGGATTTCTTCTTTCGCAACGCGCAAATGACGCAGGACGAGGATGATCAGCTGGCGGAGAACCCGGAGTTTTGGGCGATGATCGACGAGGCAGCTACGCGCGAGGAAGTCGAAGCTTAGTCCTTATCCTCGCCTAGCTCGACGTTCCAGTAGGCTACGTCGATAAAATGCTTCCAGCTATCGTGTGTCTTCATGCCGAAGCTCACTTGGATGAACGGCCGCCACTTGGGTTTACGCGGCTCTTTCAACAGCCGCATTCCGGCCTCTCGCGGAGTTCGGTTGCGCTTGCGCGTGTTGCATGGGATGCAGGAGCAGACGATGTTTTCCCAATTGGTCGGACCGCCGCGCTGGCGCGGGATCACGTGGTCTAGGTTCAGGTCGCGCCGGTCAAACACTTTACCGCAGTATTGGCAGGTGTTTTTGTCGCGCTCAAAAATATTGTGCCGCGTGAACTTCACCTCCTGCTTGGGAAACCGATCGTACCCCAGGAGTAGGATTACGCGCGGAACCCGCAGACGAAAGGACACCGTGGCGATCGATTCATCGCTGGGTTCTTCCTCAGAAAAATCCGCCCACTCGCCGAAATCGAATGTGTGGAAACCGCCCTGTTCGTCGTTGTACACCACCTGAGCGCTGCCGGTGAAGAGCAGGCTGAGCGCCCTGCGAACGGAACAGACATTCACCGCCTGCCATAAGCGGTTCAGCACCAACACTCGCTGTCCAAGAGCGTTTTCCATGGTCTGAAACCGTGCGGAACCTAGCAACGCCCGCCAGCCCCTGTCAACCGGCGGCCGTTCACAATTGGGTGACTTTGCTTGGACGAAAATCGTTGATTCCGGTACATTTCTTTGGTATGGAGGGGCCTATGAGGATATGGGGGTTCTCTTTCTTGGGGGCAATGCTGTGTGCTGGTTGGCTGGCGGCGGCGGATTTGCCTGATTCACTTTTTCTAAAAGCCAGTGAGATCCAGCGGCAAGGATTATCCTTAGAACACGCCGGCAAGGACGAGGATGCCCTGATGAAATATCTGGAGGCCCGTAAGATTTACACCAGTCTCGTAACCGACCACCTCCATTGGTCCGGTAACACGAGCCGCGTGCCCAGCCGCTTGAAATCCTTGGATGAACGGCTTCGGCCGCTCTGCCTGCTGCATCAAATCTCGCCTTCCAGCGTACTGAAAGATCCCTGGGCCGAACGGGCCCTGACCAAAACGCCGGTACCGCCAGGCGGCGGTGGAGAATCTCACGCAACCGGAAAGCTGTCGCTCGCCGAGCAAATTGCCGAGCTGCAACGTCTGCAGGCCGACGGCCACAAGACCGTGCCGCAAGGATTTGGAACCCCCAAAACCCCCACGCCCACGCCCGGCCTGCAATCAGTTTTGCCGCCGCCGCTGGCTCCCACGCCGTTAAACATTGGCAGCGGCACGACCAAGGTGAATCCGCTGACCACCCCGGCACCAGTCGGCCTCAATTCCGTAGAGGAAATGGCCCGCATTCAGGCCGAGCGGCAAAAGGCAGAACAGGATTTGCAACGCGAACGTTTTGCGTGGCAGCAGAAGGAACGCGAGTATCAGGCGCGCCTGCGCGAAGCTCTGGCTGCCCGTCCAAAGGCGCTGGAGCCCGGCGAGATGGCCAAGCAGATGAGTGCCAATCGTCAGCTGCGTAAGGACTTTGAATTTCTTAAGGTCGCCAGCAAGCGTGGCGAAAGCGAGTTGCTACAGGCGCTGGACAATCTCGAGGACGCCCGTCGCGAAAACGAAGCACTGCTCAAGCAGTACCGCGCGTTGCAGGCAGAAAACGCCCGTCTGCGTCGGGCCATCAGCGGCGGCCGTTAATCATGCGCATTACCGGCGGGCAGTGGGTGAACCACAACATCGCCGTGCCGCCAGGGCAGGGTGTGCGGCCCACGCCGGACAAGGTGCGGCAGGCCATCTTCAACAGTCTCGGTCCATGGATCGAGGGGGCTTCTGTTTTGGAACTCTTCGCCGGCAGTGGCGCGTTGTGTTTGGAATGCCTCAGTCGCGGCGCGGTTTCCGCGGTGGCGGTGGAGAAAAGCTCGAAGCACGCCGGGTTCATACGTCGTAATACCCAGTCGTTACGAGTGCGCATTGATGTGCGTGTGCAATGCGCTTTGCTGGCGGTGAAACAATTGGTCGAAGCGAAGCGACAGTTTGATTTCATCTGCGCCGATCCACCTTACGGCGACAAGACTGCGCCCGGTCAACGATCGGAAAGTTGGGCACAACGGCTGCTCGATGAACCGGCCTTATCGCAGCTCCTCGCGCCGGAGGGGCGCTTGCTGCTCGGCCACACCAAACGCGATGTTATCGAATTGGCTGAGCCTTGGCGCGAACGTAAAACCCTCAAACACGGGGATACCTGGATCCGGATTTTGGAGGTTTGA
>DPAW01000243.1 GCA_003517285.1 Verrucomicrobiales bacterium | reverse complement strand
CTCCGGCTCGATCATCCAAAACTCTGCGAGATGCCGTGAAGTGTTGGAATTCTCCGCGCGAAAGGTCGGCCCAAAGGTGTACACCTTGCTCAAGGCAAGGCAGTAACTCTCCACGTTCAGCTGGCCGGACACAGTCAAGTTGGTTTCCTTGCCAAAAAAATCCTGCGCAAAATCCACCGCGCCGTTCTCGGTGCGCGGCAGGTTTTCGAGATCCAGCGTGCTCACGCGAAACATCTCGCCCGCTCCTTCGCAATCGTTGCCGGTTACGATCGGTGTGTGCACCCAGTAAAATCCGTTCTCGTGAAAATACCGATGAATGGCATTTGCCACGCAATGCCGCACGCGGGCCATCGCGGAAAAGGCATTGGTGCGCACGCGCAAATGCGCCTGTTCGCGCAGGTATTCAAAGGTGTGCCGCTTGGCCGGCATGGGATAGGTCTCGGGATCGTCCACCATCCCCACAGTCTCAATGCGCGTGGCCAGCAGTTCGACACTCTGGCCCTTGCCCTCGGAGGCAACCACCTCGCCCTCGGCAATGAGCGAACAGCCGGTGGTTAGGTGCTGCACTTCACTGGCGTAATTCTCCAGCTCACCCGGCGCCACCACCTGCGCGGGCTCGAAGCAGGAGCCATCGTGCAGCTGCACAAACGATAGACCCACCTTGGAATCGCGCCGCGTACGTACCCAGCCGCGTAGTCTGATCCGATCGCCCACCGCCACGCTATCCTGCTTCAGCAATGCAGCCACCGAAATCAGCCGGAAATCCTCGCTCATGGGCAGAGAATACCGCGCGGATGGCCTGGGAGTCCAAGGGAAGTTTTGCGCATGGTATACTTCCGTATATCAGGTGCAAAATGTTGTTGGTCCTAATGCGGAATGAATGAATTTTGCATTCCTTGAGTTATTAATCCATTAGGGTGCCCCAAGAGGTGAGTTCTTCTCACATTAATAAAATGCATCCAACGCAGATTGTGACAGTCAGTGCTGTCAGAGCAGCGAAGATGTAGTCGATTGGTCCAGCTTTCATGTTACTATCCTCCATGCTCTGAACGGTAGCGTCTCTTGTGCCAATTCCATAAGATTGGCACGAAAATAGCTTTCATTGTTTTTTAATAATGAATGAATATGATTCATACACAAATAATCCCTTAGACAGTCGTCAGTTAAGGGCCTTTCTTATGCTTTCGCGTAAGGGAAGTTTTACGAAAGCAGCAAAAGAGTTGCATCTCACGCAGTCTGCTGTGAGTCATGCTATGAAGGCTCTGGAGGAGGATGTGGGCTGTCGTCTTTTAGACAGGGTGGGGAAAAAGGTTCTGCTGACTCAGGCGGGCGAACAATTTTTTCAGCGTGTCGATAAAATCTTTGGCGAAATGATTCTCGCGCGGGCGGAGTTGGATCAACTCGGCGAATGGGGTCGAGGCCGTTTGCGCGTTGGTGCCAGTGCGGCCGCCTGTCAGTACATCCTGCCGCCGGTTCTCCGTGAATTTCAAAAGGAGTTTCCCAAGTGCCGACTAAGCATTGAACCAGGGGACACCAAAGAGATCGTGGAATCGTTACGAGCCAACACGATCGATGTGGCTGTGACTCTTGAGCCCGAACGCGAATCAGACTTTAGCTTCTCACCATTGTTCACCGATGAACTGATGTTTCTTGTAAACCCCAAGCATCCCTGGGCTGAGGCTCGCAGGGCCGTGCGGATGGAAATCCCGCGTGAACAGTACATCCTGTATTTGCGCAACAGTCGCACCTTTGAGCAGATTGAGAACTATTTCCGAGCCGAAAAAATGGCCATCAAATCCGTCATCGATATGGGCAGTATGTCCGCCATCAAGGAGCTGGTGAAGCTTGGTTTGGGCGTGACCATCCTGGCACCGTGGGTGGCACAAAATGAATTAACCAAAAAATCCCTAGTGGCGTTGCCGCTCGGCCGTCGTAAACTCAAGCGCCAATGGGGCGTGCTGTATTGGAAAGAGAGGCCGATGGGCTGGGCGGAGGATACCTTCATCAAGCTCTGCCAATCCGGCGCGCGACAATTCGCCGCTAGCAATGGCCTTCGCGCGCACGTATAAACGGCGCGTTCCCATGAAGGCATATCGACTGAACCGTTTGTTCAACGCGAAATCCGGCCGCTGCTTTGATGTGGCTGTAGATCACGGGTTTTTTAATGAGAGCAGCTTCCTGCAGGGTATTGAGAATCTCGATGCTGCGGTGCAGACCTTGGTGGAGGCGGATCCGGATGCGATCCAGTTGACCGTCGGCCAGGCGCGTCTTTTGCAGCAGATTCCCGGCAAACAAAAGCCGGCGCTTGTATTGCGCACTGATGTGGCCAATGTCTACGGCACTGATTTGCCTGATCACCTATTCAGCCGCGTGATCGAGGATGCCGCCGAACAGGCCGTGCGGCTGGATGCCGCGTGTGTGGTGGTGAATCTCTTCCGCATCCCGGGCGCGCCGGAAGTGACCGATGATTGCATTCAAAACATCCTCGACCTCAAGCCGCAGTGCGACGCACTGGCGATACCGTTGATGATCGAACCGCTTGTATTCAAGCCCAACTCCGAGGCCGGTGGTTATCAGGTGGATGGGGGTTTGGATAAAATTATGCCGCTCGTCCGGCAGGCCTGCGAGCTTGGTGCGGACGTGATAAAGGCCGATCCCACCGATAATCCTGAGGACTACCACAAAGTCATTCAGATTGCCGGCGATATCCCTGTGCTTGTCCGCGGCGGCGGTCGAGTGAGCGATGAAGAGATTCTCCGGCGCACCCACGCCATTTTGGCACAGGGTGCACGCGGTATCGTGTATGGCCGCAATATCATCCAGCACGCCAACCCCGGCGGCATGACCCGCGCTCTAATGGCTTTGGTCCACGATGCCGCTACACCGGAAGAAGCGGCTAAGCACCTGTCTTAAAGGCGGATTTCTTTGACCTTTTTTCGCAAAACCCCTAGGTTCCGCCGTTCCTGAGGCGATTCAATATGCTCGGATTTATTAAGAAAATTTTTGGCACGAAAAACGACCGCGAGATCAAGCGTATCGAGAAATCCTTGATCCAGCAGGTTTATGCGTACGCGGATCAATTGGAGGCCATGTCGGATGATGAACTCCGTGGTCAAACCCGCGCGTGGCAGGAGGAGTTGGGTGCGATCGAGGATGATGACCAGCTTGCGTTGCGGTTGGATGAAATTATGCCGCAGGCCTTTGCGGTGGTGAAGGAAGGTGCTCGGCGGTTGTGCGGCAAAAATATTGATGTGCGCGGCCATGAAGTGCTCTGGGAAATGGTTCACTTCGATGTACAGCTCATCGGCGGTTACGCCCTGCATAAACGAAACATAGCCGAGATGGCGACTGGTGAAGGTAAAACCCTCGTCGCCACTTTGCCTGTTTACCTAAATGCCTTGGCCGGCCGAGGCGTGCATGTGGTGACGGTGAACGATTACCTGGCCGCTCGTGACTCCGAATGGATGGGCGCGCTTTATACTTTCTTGGGATTGACCGTGGGTTGCATCCAGCATGACCAACCACCCAGTGCCCGGCGGGACATGTACAACCGCGACATCACCTACGGCACCAACTCGGAAATGGGCTTCGATTATCTGCGCGACAACGGCATGGCTCAAAGCGCTGAGGAACAGGTGCAACGCGGCCATTACTTTGCCATTGTGGATGAGGTGGACTCGATCCTTATTGATGAAGCCCGCACGCCGTTGATCATCAGTGGTCCGGCGCAAGTGAAGCAAGATCAGCGTCTGTACTCCGAGCTCAAGCCGCGCATCCAAGACTTGGTGCGGCAACAAAAGAGGCTGTGCGACAAGTACATTCGCGAAGCCAACGAGCTCATCAAAAATCTGGGTGAATCTGAAAACGCAGAGATCGAGCACGAGATCGGTTTGCTGCTTTATCGAGTGCAGCAAGGCCAGCCCAAGCATTCCGGATTGCTCGAAGCCAAGGTGGACCCCGCCAATCGCCGTCGTTCGGAATTGGCGGAAATGGAGCTGCACAAGGATCAAACCAAGAAGCTCTTGTATGCTCAAAAGGAGGAGCTGTTTTTTGCCATCGACGAGAAAAGCCATGATGCGGATCTCACGGAGAAAGGGCGTAGCTTCCTCAGCCCCAACGATTCAGAAGCCTTTATGATGCCGGACACCGTGATCGCGCATCACGAGATCGATTCCAATGAATCCCTCTCGCCACAGGAAAAACTGACCGAGAAACAGCGTGTGCAAGCCGCGGCTCAGGAGCGTGGAGAGCGTATCCATGTGACCTCACAATTGCTCAAGGCCTACTGCCTCTACGAAAAGGATGTGCAGTACATTGTGCAAAGTAACAAGGTGGTGATCGTGGATGAAAACACCGGTCGCCCAATGGAAGGCCGCCGCTGGAGCGATGGTCTGCATCAAGCGGTGGAATCCAAGGAGAGCGTCAAGATTGAAGAGGAAACGCAGACCTACGCCACCATCACCATCCAGAATTACTTTCGTCTTTACACCAAGCTTGCCGGTATGACCGGCACTGCAGAAACCGAGCAGGCGGAATTTTTTGATATATACAAACTCGGTGTACTCGTCATTCCCTCAAACCGCCCGTGTTTACGCCAGGATAATGACGATTCCATTTATCTCACCGAAAAGGTGAAGTTCAAGGCCGTTGTCGAAGAGGTGCGCCGCTTAAACACCGAAGGACGCCCCGTGCTGGTGGGTACCGTGGCGGTAGAAACCAGTGAGCACATTTCGCGATTGTTGGAGAAATCCCGCATTCCGCACAGCGTGTTAAACGCGAAGTTTCACGAACAAGAAGCGGAAATTGTCGCCAGGGCAGGACAACGCGGCACGGTAACTATTGCCACTAACATGGCCGGGCGCGGCACGGATATCAAGCTGGCCAAAGGCGTGCCAGATCTCGGTGGCCTACACGTACTCGGTACCGAGCGCCATGAATCACGTCGGATTGATCGCCAGTTACGCGGTCGTTGTGCGCGTCAGGGCGATCCCGGAAGCTCGCACTTCTTCCTCAGCCTTGAGGACGACCTGATGCGGCGTTATGGTAATAGTGAGAAGATGACTGGCATGTTGCAAAAAGTGGGCATGGAAGAGGACGAGGAAATTTCCCATCCGTTTCTCAACCGCTCCATCGAGAGTGCCCAAAAACGCGTGGAGCAACACCATTACCAAATTCGTCGTCGCACTTTGGAATATGACGACGTGATGAATAAGCAGCGTGAACAGCTTTATGGTTTTCGCAACAACATCATCAAGGGAGACGATGTCCGTGATGTGATGTTTGACGTGGTGGAAGATGTGATCTTTAAACGCGTCGAATCCTACATGCCACAAGGCTTTGAGGAGGAAGAGATTGGGTATGATTACACCGGGCTGGCTGTTTGGGTGAACCAAACCTTCCCAGTGGGCTTGGGTGAAGAAGAATTGAAGGAGACTGCTGAGCAGGCTTCAGAAACGCCGCCTGAAGGCAGTATGTATGATGGTCTTACACGCGAGCAATACGCCCTTTGCCACTTCATCTTTGATGCTGTGCAGGAAGTGTACCATGTAAAAATCAAAACCGAAGATCCGGAAGCGCTCGTACATGTGGAGCGGCGTGCGATTCTTGTTTCCATCGACCGCCTCTGGCGCGAACATTTGTATGCAATGGATGGCCTGCGCCAATCGGTTCACTTGCGGTCTTACGGCCAGAAAGATCCGTTAGTGGAATATAAAACCGAAGCGCGCGATATGTTCATGGACTTGATGGAGAACATCCGCGAGGAGGTTTGCCACAACATTTTTCGAACCGCCACCAGCCTTGAAGCTGCTATGAATCTTATGCGCAGTCTCTCCGGCAAAGCTAGTACGCAGATGGCCAACGCGTTCGGTCTTGATCCCTCCATTGCCCAGGCTGGCAACATTGTCAGCGAAGTCAATGCCGAGGTGAGCGGGGAACAAGGTTCAGCGGCTCCACGTCCTGTTCGATCAGGTCCCAAGGTGGGGCGTAACGATCCATGCCCTTGTGGTAACGGTAAGAAATATAAGAAATGCTGGCCTAATTGCCCGTGATCAATCCAGTGTCAATGATTCGGCCGCGACGGAAGATTCGCGGCATCTCCGCCATTTTACTCCCGTTTCAGGAAAACGGAGATCCTGATTGGACCGGATTCTCCGCGCATGTGCAGCGCACCGTGGCGGCCGGTTTGGCGCCGGCGGTGAATATGGATACCGGCTTCGGTAATCTCATTGATGACTCCATTCGCCGCCGTGCATTGGAGCT
>DPAW01000113.1 GCA_003517285.1 Verrucomicrobiales bacterium | reverse complement strand
ACTCCAGAGTTCCTTGCCGTCAACTGCGCGGTAACCTTTCATATTGGCAGCGGTGACGTAGACGACCTGCTCTACTCCGGCGAGCTTGCCGAGCATGAGGCCGGCGTACGCGGCATAGTCGTTGCCGCTTTTCCAAACGAGCTTGCCATTCGCTTTCTCCAGACACACGAGACTGGCGCCTTCGTGTCCGCCGGCCGCGGCGTAGATGTGCTTGGCATCGGTCACGGGCGCGCCGTTGTTGCCGTGCCGGCTGGCGGCTGTGCCACTGCTCCCCGGAGCATTGCCGCCGAACCATTTGGCACCATAATCCTTGGAGTATTGTTTGCTCCAAATCAACTTACCGGACTTCAAGGAAATGCCGGCAAGCACGCCGGTGGCGCTTTGGCAAAACAATAGATCACCATCAATCATCGGCGCCGTACGCGGGCCCGGGCCGTAGACGTTGGTGTATTGCCAAGACTCGGAGTAGGGCGTCTGCCAAAGGGTCTTGCCGGTGGTAGTGTCGATGACGGCGGCTGTCTCCATGGGTTTCCCTCCCACCACGGTCTCGTGACACATCACGAGGCGGCCTTGGGAAAGAATCAAGCCGCCCTGCCCTTTGCCAGCGGGCACCTGCCACATTTGCTTAGGCTTGGCCGCCAGCGCATTCAGCGGCTTTTCGTCTTGAGCGAATCCATCCCGTTGTTCGCCGCGCCATTGAGACCAATCGCCGGCGAAGGTGGTTTGGAGGAAAACAAGTGAAAGGAGTGTGGCGGATGCAGCTTTCATGGGCGCGAGTGTCCGCCAAGGTCACGGTGGGAGCAACTATTTTATGGAGCAGCAGCAGCGGCTTCAGGCCATTTGCCATCCACAATAAGGGAAGTGGCCTGACGCGCCAAATGATCGGCAATAATTGGCACCGCCTGTCGCTGGCCGGCCGTGAGGTCGTTCCCCACGCGCACCGTGCTGTTGCCGGTGATTTCGCCTTCGTACACCACTTCGCCCGTGCCTGGGCGAGTGACCTTGATGTGGGCCGTAAGCGACATGCTGTAATCTTTGACCGACAACGAATCGCCGGGCGTATAGCTCACGCCGTTCCGGAAAAACTCCGTCAATTCCCCGGTGACCACCAGATCCGCATTGCCTTGAGTCACCAATGTGTAGGTACCGTCCTGTTGCAGATTTCGTTTAAGGGCGCGGTTCACGGCCACCACCAAACGCGGTTCCAACGTTTCGTTCTTGAAGAATTCCACGCGCACGGACTGCGCGCCGGCCGGCAGACCATTGGTGGGCCCGGCCACATAGCCAACGCAACCAGTCAGCATTCCGAAGCTCAAGGTGAATAAAATTAGGGCGAAGGCTTTCATCAAAACCGTATTCCTAATCTTCCCTGGAGCGGGCTAACTCGCGTTCATCAAGCAGTTGCTGAATACGCTCCAAGTCGGCGGTGACCGCGGATTGAATTTCCTGCAACCGAACCAAATCAATCTCTGCCGCCGTAGCCGCGCGTTCGAGATCGGCAGGCAGGATTTCGAGATTCAACTTCACCTTGCGATATTCCCGCTGGGCGGTGAAGGGCCGGTTTTTCTTTTCAGCCTTTTGCGCCTCGGCGTACAGCTCCAGAGCATCGCGCACACGCCACTGGAATAGTTCCTCGCTAAGCCGTTTATTGGCAAAGGATTGCAACTCCTTGGCCTCGGCTTCGTGATCGGGATCGTTGAGCACATCAATGATGAGCGCCTGATTGATCTGGCCGTAGTAGGTGTGTGCTGCCACCCATTGGCGTTTCTTTTCGTAAAACAGCGCAATCCCTTTCAAGCCGCGCGCGCGCTCCAGGCGCATAGCGTTCATGTGCGCCCTGGCTTCGGTCACTTTTTCTTCAAGATCGGAGTCGGCCTTATAAAATTCCACGAAATCCCCAAAGGCTTCGATGGAACGTTCCGCCATGCTTTGGTCGTAAATGCCTTCGTTGGCTTGGGCCTCATATAACTCGGCGGTGCGGAACCTTGCTTGGGCAACCATCTCATTTAGCTTCTCTTGATTCTCTCGGGGGGAATCGCCCGCCCGTTGGCTATACCGGTCGGCCAAAAGCTGATAGGCCCGCGTTGCTTTGTCGTATTCCGAAGCGTCGGCGAAGAAACCCCAGAAACCCTTTAGCGCCCTTTCATGCGCCTGCCCAATGCCGTACTGTGACTCGGCGGCATGCAGGCCAAACGGCGCATTGGTCACAATCTGCGTGTAGAGCTCGGAGGTCTTACTCATAGAAGGAAACAACGGAATGTAAATGCTATCCTGATAGGGTATCTTCCAGCGAAAACGTTTACCATTCAGGTAGAGCGTGGCGATCTCATACATGCGCGCGCTCACCTCATCGCTCTTATCGTATCCGGGATGAGCATCCAGCAGCTTCTGGTATTCCTTAAAAGCGTACTGCTCCAAACCGCGTCCCTCATACACTTCGGCCACCACACGGCGCATTTCCGGCACATCATCCGCGCCCGGCGTGCGCTGGATAAAATAACGCGCGCCAAACATCGCATCATCAAAGCGCTTTTCAGCTATCGCCTTACGCACGTAATCAAGCAACTGCGTGTTGGTGTAGGTCAAAACCTCAATATCAAGGCCCGGCTTGATGTAACGCCACCCAATGCCCTCGTAGTATTTAAGACCATACTCCGAGTCCTCGTTATTCTGGGAAGGCTTCAGTCCAAACTTCCGCTTGCCATCGTTCGATTTTCCGGACGTCTGCCCGGAGTTGTCCGACACACAACCCAAGCTCAACACCATTATACCAATGATACAGACAATACCTCTTATCATTTCGCAACAATACCGAGCAGTCAAGAGAGCGTCAAGCTGGCGCCCTGCACAGGTTGTTCACCATCGGAGGTTGACCGACCCGCAACCCAGTGGGATGTTCTCCCACCCATGTTCAGGCTCGTTCTATTTGATATCGACGGTACCCTCATCCGCACCCATGGCGCGGGCGTACGGGCCTTTGCGGCCACGTTTGATGAAGTATTTGGCTTGCCGCAAGCCACTGAAACCCTGTCCTTTGCCGGCCGTACCGACCGCGGGCTGGTGGAGGAAGTATTCGAGCAAAACCAAATCGAGCGCACCCAACAAAACGTCGACCGCTTCTTTGAAGCTTACCTGAGCCGCCTCACTGACTTTCTGCCCGCCGATGAACACGATCCCCTACCCGGCACACGAGAATTGATCGCACACCTGCGAGGCAGGCCCGACACACCCGTTATTGGCCTGCTCACCGGCAACCACCCCCGCGGTGCAGAATTGAAGCTGGAGCACTACGGCATTTGGCAGGAATTCGAAATGGGCATCTTCGGTGGCGAAAACACCGACCGCAACGACATCGCCCGCAACGCCCTGACCTGGGCCCAAACCCGCTGGCCCGAGCTGAACCCAGCCGAGATCCTGATCATCGGCGACACCGAACGCGATATCGAATGCGCCCGCGCCATCGATGCCAAAGTCCTAGCCGTCGCCACCGGCAACCGTACCATCGCCGATCTCCAAACCCATACCCCGGACTGGACCGCACCCGATCTGCACCCGGAATCTTTGACTGATTGTTTGTAATAAAAACGAGGCGACCCGAAGGTCGCCCCGTTCTCTCTCCACCCGGTTCCTTAATTATTATCGTTCCATGCAGGATTAGTCGTGATTACCTGCGATGTGGCATTTTGATCTGCTACAGACTCTAAGACAATACGTCTTGAATTCGTGGCATTAACATCAGCCCAAGACGAATTGCGATCGTATATGACTTTGCCTGAGATTATAATTTGAGACCCGTCTGCTGCAAATGTGATACCTGATGGAGGCACAGCAGGGTTGATATCCGAAACTTTAAAAGAGAGATTCGAAGCATTATCTTCAAAATATATAGTTTTAACTCCGAGAAAGTTTTGGCCATTGATCACCAGCGGCAGGAGATTATCCGGTGCCGTTCCAGTGGTGGCATTAATGTCGTAAGTATCAACCCCATTGAACCCACTGCCATTGCCGGCAAAGGTGAGTGCTGTAGTCGTCGGGAAGGTCGAGGTCGCGCTCATAGTAAAGGCACCCGACGCATTATCATCGGTCAACACCGTGCCCCAAGGCGTGGTCACGCGAACACGCCGGTTTAGTGCCGTCACCGTATCCAGGAAACCGGGTGTAATGGAGAATGCCGTCCCATTGATTTCCAATGACGTATCGCTGGTGGTAGTCACATTGTTGTTGGGCAACAGGACACCGGTATTCGCCAGAATGGTCAGTCCATTCTTATCTACCACCTCAACACTATCTACCAGCTTCAGCCCCGTGCCGGTCAATGTGGCATTACCATCGTCACGTCGCCAATGATTACCGCCACCGGATAGAGCCAGACTGGTGATCTTGGGAGGCCGACCGACTAGGAACCGTTCGGTGACACCGCCTCCAGTATTCACGCTGTCACGCGCACTCTCCAAACGGAATCGCATAAACTGGGTTTTTGCCAAGGCATCGGAATAATTCGCATCTGTAAATTGCGCCACACTGTTATCGATTTGAATCAATGAATCGGTCACGGTCACCCCGGGTGTGCCTTTGGGGTCCAGTGTTAACAACGGTTGGGTACCTAGGGCTGTCCCATTAGCATTCTCGATGTAGATGCGTTGAATGGCTTTAAGGCCTGTCCCCACAAAGCTCAAATCTTCTCCGGTATCCGCATCGCGGTTCCAGATTTTGCCGTTAATGTTAAACGCTCCGGCGGGCTGAGGCATTCCACCGAGGACGACAAGATTGTTGGCAGCTTGTGTTCCGTCATTGGGCTGGATGTTCACATTGAATGCTGGGCTATAGATAGTTTCACCGAACGGATTGATCACCCGCAATTTGGATCGAATGGTGCCATGGCCATCGGCATCCGAGCTGGCGAATGAATATTTGCTAAGCCTAATCAAGGTGCCATTTTCCTCGAGATTGGAAGGCTCTTGGAAAGCAATTAGCGGAGCAGGATACGAGAGACCATTTTCCTGCACCAACTCAATACTGGTAACCGTATTGAGCCCTGTCCCTCGAATGAAGATGGCCTCATCGCGCCGCAGGGGATTGGTTGCATTAATGTCCGTTTCTGAATTGCTGCCCAGATCCACCCAATCCACTGATGTGACGGTCGGCTCAACGGTAATTGCGGCGAAGGATACCACTCCCAAATCGCTCTCACGGTTGGCACTAATAGTTTGTGTATTACCACGCGAAACCCGTATCACCCGGTTGTAGCCATCTACAGTGGAAGAGAAAGTGTTCCCCAGGAGAATCGCCCGGCTGTCACTCAATACGTTAAATCTGGCGCTGACATCAGCGCCGGAGCCGTTGCCATCAGTGGGATAAAGGCCATTGCCCAGTTCATCATCAAGACGCACATGCGTGATGGTTGTGTTCCCATCATTCGTGCCGATCTGTTTGGATTTGAATCCAACTCCGTTGATGGTAAGCGGCTCTGAACGGTTGTAAATCACGCCATCATGCGATGTTGAAGAAATGGAAGGAGGACCCGTTTCGATGCTGAATTGTTCCTCACTCAACGGGCTGGGGCCAACCGTATTCCATACGCGGACACGACGGTTGCTACCTTCGGAATCGTAGCCAATCACCCCAACTGGAATTTCAATAAGCGAATCATTGATCACATATTGACTCACTGGAAAGATCAGCTGCACCACTTCCGAATTGGCCCCCACCAACTCAATGGCCGTAGCGGTTCGGAAATGTTTCCCCTCCAAGGTCAACGCCTCCAAAGTGCGTGTCAGAGAATTTGGAGAAATTGCCGAGAGCCCGCCATTATCCGACACCAGATCGATAATCGGCGCACTGGTGACTGGCAAAATGGAATTCTGCAAGATTGTGGTAAAACTCCCATCAGGAAATTTCACATAATCTGCCGGGCCGGGACCTTTAATATACGCCCATTGTTGAGCAGCAACTGGCGGTGAAGTCAGATCGCCTACTACGCTCGTTTCACCATTCCACACTACCTCGTACCCTCCCAATGCGAAGGCATTATTAAAAGTCACATTAAATCCGGGGGATCCCACTTGAGGAATACTACCCAAGGTGCCCGGTCCAGCCGCCCCTACCGGTGTGTTGGCTGTAATGTTCATGGAACTACCATTCCAACGCGCCGCCGGATTGGCCGCCACCGCCGCCGCCGGCGAAGCTGCCGCTAAATCCGTCCAAGGATCCCGCTGCCATGCCTGAGGCAAGCCGTTGGTGGTTGGAGCCAATGTTGCCGCAGTGAAGAGGAAATCCGGTGCCGGCACATCCCGTCCCACTGTTTGGGTGAAGTACTGAGCTCCCGCCGCCTGTA
The DNA here is from genome assembly GCA_003517285.1 of Verrucomicrobiales bacterium. Taxonomy (GTDB): domain Bacteria; phylum Verrucomicrobiota; class Verrucomicrobiia; order Limisphaerales; family UBA1100; genus UBA1100. Next base: position 1,189 of record DPAW01000113.1, on the reverse strand, counting down.
GAGACACAGACGCTCCCGGCGTGGTGTTCATCGCTGTCGATGGAATCTGAGTCATGATCTGGGCGTTGGTCATGAATGTATCCGACCAGATGTAGTTGGTCGGAAAATGGTTCATCGCCAACAACGAATCATAGGACAACATCTCAAACTGCAACTGATCCACGCCACCCCGGTAGGCCCAAGTCATTTTACCTACATTTGTGCCAAAGAAGCCGGATCCATTCATGAAGTTGGTTATTGCCGTGGGATTGGCAAATTGATTGAGCGGATGAGTGGAAGCAAACGAAGAAGCCAACAATCCTGCATTTCTTACAGGGAATGGAGAGAGGTTTGTCAAACTTCGATTGAATGCCTCACTGCCCGTTGGCGGTAAGTTACGGTTTCCTGTGGCCCCTGTGAAAATCGCCGGCTGCACCAACGTGTAAGGATTATACTCCATGGCAATCGTATTGGTGCTGTACAGGTATTTCAAACCACCTGCATCATCATAGGTCAGAGCATGACGGGGACGATACATCCCACCCATCGCGTTCATGCCATCGTAATACACACCAAACCCAAACACACTGGGCACATCTGTCCACACAATGTCTGAATTCCCATAAAACGCATCCGTGATCGCAGACACAGCGCTGAAAGCATTTCCGCTGGTATCAGCGGTAAACTCCTCCAGATCCATAACCATTGCTCCCACCGTTGCAGCATCGGCAACCGAACCGGGCGGCTGATCATGAATCAGCCGATATGAAAACTGCACCCCATTGATCATATCCGATTCTGTCAAAGCCCTTGGATCATAATTTTTCAATGCCACCGAAAAAATGGCGCCGGACAAAGCTGCGTTTGGAATAATCGCATTGGTGGCCGTAAACGCATAACGGTACGGATTTCCCAGCCCGAGGTAATTCACCATCATCCCAAGCGTTAAACTCTTTACATCAATCAAGTTTTCCTGCCTTGCAGCACCGTTAACCCACGCCGTGTTAAAGTTGCCGCCGAATCCCTGCTTCGTGAGGTTCATCGCTGATACTCCTTCATAACTACCATCCTGGGGATTGAAGAAATCATTCAACACATTCATCGCATCGTTCACTGCCGCGATCCCCTGCTCTCCAAAAAACTGAACAAAGGACGCATCAAACCCGTAGGTGAGGCTCGGGCAATTCCAGCGGTAAAACTCGTCAATCCG
>DPAW01000038.1 GCA_003517285.1 Verrucomicrobiales bacterium | reverse complement strand
CAGCAAATGCGCCTTCATTTGCTGCACCACCATGGGATGGCGCTCATACACATTCCGCATCTCTTCCGCATCGCTCTTGAGGTGGAACAGTTGATCCGACTCGAAGTAATGTGGATTTTTACGGGAAGCATAATGACCTAGATGGCCATTGCGCGTGAGGTACGGTCGCTTCAGGGTGGCGCCATCGAATCCCTTGAAAGTCATTCCGCGATCTATTCTTTCCTGCAACTTCTTTGGATAACGCACGGCGATGTATTTCCAGTCCTGCGTTTTCACCATCCGAGAATGCCCCAACTCCCCAAACAAAACCTCCCGAACAGGGCTCCGATCTCCAAAAATTTGCGGAGCAAAACTAACCCCATCCATCATATAATCTTTCGGCGGTTGAATACCGCATAAATCCAAGATCGTGGGGGCCAAATCGATATTGGCCAACAGTCCATTATATTGCGAGCCAGGCTTAATGCGGCCGGGCCATTGAAGAACCATGGGCACACGCAATCCAAAATCGTACAGCGTCGCTTTGCCGTGCCGCCACGAACCATGGTCAGAGGTGAAGAGAATGAGGGTATCTCGTTCCATGCCGAGTTCGCGCACTTTATCAATCAACGCCCCTACGCCGTCATCCAGCCACAATGCAAACGCTTTATTGTCCGCATAACCGGCGTCTTTATTACGCCGCAAAACGTCTGCGCGTGATGGTAGAACATCAAACCCTTTAGGCACAAACCCCTCTCCAGTAAAACGCGGATCCGACTCCAGTGAGAAGCGATTGGCCCATGGTGCCGGCCCGTGGTGGAGTGTAGTGGAGAAGTATAGAAAAAATGGCGCCCGCTTAGTGCCCGCACCCTGAGATTTTTGTGCCTCCAAAAATTGCAGAGCCTTGCTAACGGTCCAATCAAGGTTATGCACGTTAAGGGTAGCATTTTGAAGTTCCTTGAGGTTGGCGGCATAGACTCCATCGACATAATCGAATCCATAGGGTTTGATCGCTTCACACCAGCGGCGATGATTGCGTCGCATTTTGGCATTCACCACGGGATCTCGGGGATCCGCATCAACTGGATAACTTTCCAGCCCTGTACCCTCCCAGCGACCATGAAACCAATGATGATTCACCACATGGCTCTTGCCCACAAACCCCGTTTGATAGCCGTGCTTTTGTAATAGCTTGGCCAGATTCCAGCCTTCTAATTCAAGTTCACCAATATTCTCCACCTGAGTCTGATCGCCCGGCGGGTGTTCAGTCATAAAACGAGGGGCCTTGCAACGCCCAGCATATCGGCCCGTGAGAAAACTGTAACGTGACGGTGAGCATACCGTGGAAGTCACGTTGAAATCGGTGAGCTGCATACCTTCCTTCGCCATGCGATCCAACCGTGGCGTATGCACCTTGCCTCCCAAAAAACCAATGGAATCCCAGCTCTGATCATCCGTCAAAATAAAAACCACATTGGGAGAAGTCGTGCGCTCTGCCAACACCGGTCCGCCAAGACACAGCAACCAAAAAAAAGTGCGTATCAGATTCATTTTCTACTAATCACTCGGTGTTTCATTTGTTATTCGAAATTCGTCTGCTTCGCCTTTCCGTTCTGAGAAATGTGATGGCGGATGACGTGAAAATCTGGCGACTCCGACAACGTTGAGCAACCTCCGGCGTCCAACTCAAACCCTGATTCAAGATTTATGGACATCTACTTGCGATAGTCCGCCCCGGACCAGCTGGACAAGACGGATCGCTGCCATGCCTCAAGCGCCTTGCGCATTTGGGCTGTGCGTTGCGGTTCGGTGGCACTGAGATCGTTCGACTCCATCGGGTCGTTGATCAAGTGATACAACTCGAAGGTGACCTTCTGGTTTCTTTCAATCCGATGCAGCTTCCACGGCCAAGCATTCCAGGCGGCGTGACCGCGCTGGGCGTCTGCGCCGAAAGTGGGAAATTCATTCACGTTTTTCAGAACGCGCATGGGATGCGGGTTGGGTTGGCCCGCTTTTTTAGCCTCAAACAGGGCCTTGATGATGCGGTCGTTCCAGGTGCCTTGCCCCTGGGTATGTCCATGCCAGAAGCCCATGGGCGGACGCTCGGTGCGTTTCCCGGCGATCACCGGCGCCAAATCGATGCCGTCGAGCAATGGCTGATGCGCGACCTTGGCACCGGCCAAGGCGACAAGCGTGGGGTACAGATCGGAAGTGAACGCTGGCGTGTCGACGGTCTTCGCCTTGTACTTGGCCGGCCATTCCATCACCGCGGGCACACGCAGGCCACCCTCGTAGATACTACCCTTTTTCGCCCGCCCTCCGGAAGATTCCACCACGAGCCCGCCGTTGTCGCTGCAGTAAAACAACAGCGTGTTCTCCGCGATGCCCAACTGGCGAAGGCTCTTTCGAAGTTTCCCAATCTGCTGATCCAGCAGCGTGATCTCACGAAAGTAACCGGGCTTCTTAGTATCCTTATCGTTGTAAAGCGTGGCGGCATTCGGCAGACCCTGCGGCAGCTCCGCCTGCGGATCGTGCGGTGATGGAAACCAGGTTACGGCAAAAATCGGCTCGTCGCCCTTGGCGTGTTTTCCTAGAAACTCAATGGTGGCATCCATGGCAATCACCGAGCCGGAGCCTTTGAACTGCCCGTATTCGCCGTTGCGACTCAGGTAAGGATCATTGTCGAAAAAGTTCAAGCCCGACAACCATTCATCGAAACCCGCGCCTCCCGGGCTAGTGGGGCTCTCTTTCTGCACCGAGCCGATGTGCCATTTTCCGAAATGACCGGTGACATACCCGGCGCTCCCGAGCGCCTCGGCCACGGTGGTTTCGTGCGGCCGTAAGTAATGCCCATGATTGGGCACGTTCACGCGGAACGAATGACGACCGGTCATCACGCTGGCGCGCGTCGGCGAACACACGGGCGCACTGGCGTAAAACCGGTTAAACACCACGCCCGTCTTGGCCATGGCATCGAGGTGCGGCGTCTGGACAAACGGATGGCCGGTAAAGCCCGTGTCGCCGTAGCCATGATCGTCGGCCATTACCAACACAATGTTGGGGCGCGTCTCGGCCGATGCCAAAGACAGCAGACCGCTTAACAGGAACAGGCAAAGTGAGCGTTTCATGATCGGTACTATTTCTTGCCGTACACCGGCGGCTCCCAGTTCTTGGGTAGTCGCCCCTGCGGCCGCACGCCGAGCGAGCCGGCCGGGATGGGATGATCCTTCAGCTGCAGCAGCGGCAAATCATCGGGCAGATGTTTGATCCGGAATTCCTTGTACTCAATGGTCATAGCCGGTCCGGTGTGCACCTGTACGGCTAACACCCCATCAAGCGAGCGGCCTTTCTCGTCGAAATCAATCAGATCCGCAGTCGGGTGCCCATCGATCCAGTGCTGGTGATGGTTGCCGCGCACGAGTACGCGATACTCATGCCATTCGCCGGCGGAAAATTCCTTCACGGGCATCTTGCCGGTAATCCAGGAACGACCTTGCTCATCGACCGTCACTTTCTCGCCGGTGTGCGCCAGAATGCGCCGACCTTTCTCCTCATACAACATGCCGTTGTAATTGGGGTTCTTGGTGACGACATCGCATTGATATCCAGAAGCCGCATACAGGCCAAGATCTGGCCGCATGCGACTGCGGTATTGAATACCGCTGTTGCCGCCGTGGGTCACGCGCACCTGCACGCGTAGGTCAAAGTTGCGGATGGTGGAGCCCTTCCACGTGAGGAAGGAGTTGGCCTTGAGTGTGCCATCAGTGATGCCGGTGAGCACTCCTTTCTTCACAGACCAGTATTTCGCGTCCCCAGCCCAACCGCGCAGCCCCCCACCAATCAGGTTCACGAACCCATCCGCTCCAGGTCGCACGGTGACAGCTGCCGAGGCGGTTGGATGAGGATCCGTCGATTTCCCAAAATTCCCCAACGGATTCAACGGCCCACCAAGCTCTTTGACGCGAGCATCGGTACGCAAGCGCATGGCCTTGAGCACATCGTTGTGTTTTGGGTCTTTGGCGAGATTTTTAAGTTCATCCGGATCATTCTTAAGATCATGCAAAAACTCATGGTTCCCAAAATCGGTATAACGCACATATTTAAAGCGTTGATTACGCAGCCCCTCAAAGGCAGGAATGCGACCGCGTACAGCGTGATGTTCGTGAAACGTCTCTGAACGCCAACCCGCGGGCTTGCCACCTTCGATCACGGGCTTGAGACTGCGACCCTGATAGCGTTCTGGAATTTTCACGCCCGCCCAATCCAGAAATGTTGCGGGGAAATCCAAGTTCAACGCCGAGGCATCCGTGACTTGCCCGCGTTGCTTGGCGGGCACGCGCGGATCACAAATAATCAGCGGCACCCGCAGGGCATCCTCGTAGTGCGACCATTTGCCGGCAAAGCCACGGTTCCCCATGAAGAATCCGTTGTCCGCAGAATAAACGATAATGGTATTTTCAGCGAGTCCGGCCTCTTCCAGTGCCTTGAGAAACCGGCCGATGGCGTTGTCAATGCCGCTGACCATCCGCAGATAAGCGCGCATGTTGGTCCGATATTTTTCATCGGTGTTCCAGCGCCAGAAGAAACGCTCGCGCGTGATGGAGGTCTTCAGGAAATCAGGCTGACTGTTGAAAATCTCCGGATCATTCAGGCGCGGCGGCGCGATTTCGTCACTTTCGTACATCCCATCCATCGCGCGCGGCCATGGAAAATGCCCGATGCCCGGCCGCCGATCACTATCCTCCGCGTGGCAGGCATTAAACCACATGTTCATGGCAAACGGCTTCCCCTTCGGCTGGTTCTTGATGAACTCTATGCCGTGATCGACGATCACCTCGGTCTCATGCCGCAGCGAGCCGTCCGGCTGGCGTTTGTAAAACGGATTGCGGCCAACCGGTTGATACACATCAAAATGATCGGCCGGCTGAAATCCGCGAGGCATCTTGGCGTGCCATTTACCGAAGAAGCCGGTGCGATAGCCATTGGCACGCAGAAGATCCGAATACAGCTCCCGCACCGACTCCGGAGTGGCACGGTCCGGCTCGGCCGCCGTACCAAAGGATCGTCCAACCAACCCACTGAGAATTGTCGTGCGGCTCACCCAACAAATCGCTTGGCTGACATGCGCGTTGGAAAATCGCGTACCCTGTTTGGCCAGTCGATCCAGATGCGGGGTCTGCGCCAGTGGATGCCCATAGCACCCCAGCGAGCTGGAGGTTTGGTCATCGGCAAAGAAGAACACGATATTCGGTTGCGGCGCCGCCTTAGCGACCGCCGTGAAGCCCAACGCGAGGGCCAGTGCGTGAATCAGTTTCATAGGATTATTTTAAAGTGGATGGTTTAGGCATGGTTTCAACAAACGGTGCCTTCGTGCGACGCAGTTCCTCAGTCGCCTTCGCGCGCAAACCAGCCAATCGCTTGGCGTGCCGCGGTTTGAGCGCGAGATTGTTCAGCTCCTCGGGATCCTTATTGAGATCGTACAGCTCCTCCATCTCGCCCTCGATTAGGTTGCGCACATATTTATAGCGACCCTCGGCGAGCATCACGTACCACGGTATGCCGGGCCCATGATACAGCGCCGGATCATCGGCTGTCGGAATCTTCTCCGTGGCTGAGCCGTACAACTTGCCGGTGTGCACCAGCATCGCCGGCGACTGACGTTTGGCCTTGGGGCTCTCCAGCAGCGGGCTCAAATCTTCCCC
>DPAW01000210.1:4544-9686 GCA_003517285.1 Verrucomicrobiales bacterium | reverse complement strand
TCCTCTTTCTTGATGTACTCCCACACATCCGTCTCGGTCCAGTTGGAGAGCGGAAACACGCGCATGTTTTCGCCTGGATTCAGTCTGGCATTGTAGAGATTCCAAATTTCCGGCCGCTGATTCTTCGGATCCCATTGGCCAAACGCATCGCGGAAACTAAAGAAGCGCTCCTTCGCACGCGCCTTTTCCTCGTCGCGCCGCGCGCCGCCGATGCAGCAGTCAAATTGGAATTCCTCAATCGCCCCGAGCAACACAGGAATCTGCAGTTGATTACGGCTCACCTGCCCCGGCGTCGGTGTCGCGAGCCCTTTCTCAAACGCCTCATCCACTGTGCGCACGATTAGCTTCGCGCCCAGCTCCTCCGCACGCCGATCGCGAAACTCAATCAGCTCCGGAAATTCATGCCCTGTTTCCACGTTGAGAAACGGCATCGGAATCTCAGAAGGACGGAACGCTTTCTCGGCCAAACGCAGGATGCAGATGGAATCTTTGCCGCCGGAAAACAAAACCGCCGGCCGCTCAAATTCCGCCGCCACCTCGCGCAGCACGTGGATGGCTTCCGTCTCGAGATATGCCAAATGATCCAAGTGATAACTGCTCATTTCGCCTCCACTACCTTTCCACCCCAAGCGGCGTGCAGCCCGCATTCGCGCTTCTCATCCGCCTTAGCCGGATCAAAATAATCCCACTCGTTCGGCAAATTGTGTTCCTTCAAATACGCCTCCATCTGCTCGTCGCTCCAGTAAAAGACCGGGCTGACCTTGAGCGAATTGAAATTATTATCCGGGCTCACAATATCCAGCTCCGCGCGATTCGGGTTCTGCACCTTACGCAGGGCCGTGAGCCACACCGTTGGCGCCAGTTCGGCCATGCCACGCTGGAACGGCTCCAGTTTCATCGCCGTGCTGAACGCCTTGATCGCCTCCTCGTTTTCCTCCGTCAATTCTGGTACGCCCCCGTACACCGCGTCATAATGCGCCGTGGTATACTTCGGTATAAACGCCTGAATGTTCAGGTTCAGCTTTGCCTTCAATTCCTCCGCGTGCTGATAAGTCGCCTCGCGGTTGTAGCCGTGATCCACCCACAGCACGCGGATATCCGGCTGTACCTGCGTGGCGAGATGCAAAATCACCGCCTCATACGGCCGAAAATTCGTCGACACAATCGTGCCACTGCCGCCCTGTCCGGCTTGCCCAATCGCCCACTCTATCACCTCCAGCGGCGACTTGTTACGCAACGTTTCGTTGGCCTGTGCAATTTCTTCTGCTGTCATTGAAAACCTCCTTTGAAGTTAGGCGGCATCCTGCTCGGGCCACACGACGCGCGCGCAAAAATCTCCGAAACGCTCGCTACTTTCCCGCTCAGCTTTAAAGCGGGCAAAAAGACCGCCAAGTTTTTCGGGTAACTCTTCCACCTTTACATTTTGATCATATAACCGCGATAAGCGTGTTCCTTCCTCATTACCACCTAAGTATAAGGCATAGATGTTAGCTCGACGCCCGACAAAGCCAAGTTCTGCCATATAAGGTCGCGCGCACCCATTCGGGCAGCCGGTCATTCTTAGAATAACTCGTTCATTACCCAATCCATTATCCTCGAGCAAATTTTCAACTGTCCCTAAAAGATCAGGCAAAAAACGCTCGCTCTCGGCAAGTGATAATCCGCAAGTAGGCAAAGCCGGACAAGCCATAGATCCCAATTGTAACTCGCTTACACCCTGACTTTCAGAGGTATTTATACCATGATCGGTCAAGATTTGATCAATTGAATCCTGCAAGTCAGGTGTAACATTGACTAAAACTAAATTTTGGGCAGCTGTTAATCTAACTTGTAAACGATACTCAGAAACAATTTTTCTGAGAGCACTTTTTAATTTAACACTTTCTGTGTCTTTCACACGACCTGCTAATATGTGTAAACCTAGAAAAAGATTCCCATCAAACTGTTGATGCCAACCATGAACATCACCCTGCTTGGTGAATTCAAACGGATGTGGATCTTCTAATTCAAAACTAACTCGTCTATTTATTTCGTTCCTAAACCATTCAACGCCCTGTTCAGCGATAACATATTTTAATCGAGCATGCCTGCGATTTGTGCGATCTCCAAAATCGCGATGAACTGTTAGTACAGCTTTAGAAACTTCTATTAAATGCTCTAACCTAAAAAACCCAACCACGTCTGCAACACGAGGGTAAGTTTTTTCATTATTATGATTCATTCCCATACCGCCACCAGCGGTAAGATTATAACCGATCAACTCACCGTTCTTCTCAACCGCAACAAATCCCAAACAGTTAGCCAATACATCTGTGTCATTCAGAGGGGGAATGGCAAAAGCGACTTTGAATTTTCGTGGCAAATAAGTTTTACCGTATAATGGATCCTCATGATCATCGTCCTCGAGTTTTAAAGGCTCACCTTCAACCCAAATCTGATGATATGCTTTGGTTGTCGGTAATAACGCATCACTTACCCTTTTTGCATCCTCATAAACCTGCTCAGTCAACCGACTAGTGGAAGGAGTTGGGGGAGCTAGGACATTTCTATTTACATCACCACATGCAGCTAAAGTATCAGACAGAGCATCATTAATCCCCTTCATTAATGGTCCCAACCCACTCTTTACCACGCCATGAAACTGAAAACTCTGCCGCGTAGTGACCCTCATAGTCTTATTACCGTAATCCTCGCTCAGTCGGTCATAAGTTAGGTACAAATCAGGAGATACTACCCCCCCAGGAATTCGACCTCTAATCATAAACATGTACTTTTTACCCTGTTTACGAAGATCGCGATCGTCCTGTTGATAAATTCCGTGAAATTTTAAAAATTGTTGATCATCTGAATCAAATTTTTCGGCTTCAGGATCATGTAAAGTAACCCCAATATTCCCCGCCAAAGAAGGGTTTTCCGCCTTGATGATCTCATTTTTTGTCAATTTCGGCTTTAATTCAGACATGGTGCTTAATGTTTAGTAAATTGATTATGTTTGTAATGATAAAAGCGTCTGCTCGCGGAGTCAAGCGGTTATTCACCGTAAAATAAGAGTAATTGGCCTGTTATACTATGAAGTTGAAAAAATGCCACCACCGCCTACCCTCCGCCCATGATTCGCACTGCACTGGTTTTACTGACGGTTTCCCTGTCGCTGATGGCTGAGGAAAAATGGACACCGCTGTTTGACGGCAAGAGCACCCAAGGCTGGGAGCCCCGCGCCAGGGTGGAGACCTTCAAGGCGGTGGACGGCGAACTGCATTTGTCTTCCCAGATCAACGTATGGGTAGTGAGCGATCTGCAAATGGGCGATTTCGAGGTGGAGACCGAGGTGATGATCCCGCAGGAAAACAAGGGCTTTAATTCCGGCCTTGGCTTTCGTCTGGTCGGCGACAAGGGCAAGCCCAAGGGCTACCAATGCGAAATTGATCGCGGCAAACCAGCGGGTGTTTATGGCATCGGCATGGGCGGCTGGCTGTTCCCTAAGGACCCGCAGCAAACCGCCGCGTACAAAAAGGCCACCAAAGATCTGTTCAAGCCCGAGGCCTGGAATCATTTCCGCGTGGAAGCCAGGGGCCCGCGCATCCGCACCTATCTCAATGGCAAACTCATTGCGGAGGTCGAGCATAAGCAATCGCTTAAAGGCCGGTTCGGCATCCAACACCACGGCAAAGGCGGCACGGTCAAGTTCCGCAACCTACGCGCGCGGGAGCTTAAATAAAGCAATCCTGCTGTTCCCGATCCACCTAATTTCCGCCAAAAACCGCCTCGCATTTTTTGGCGGAGTTGCCATACTTTATTAAACATGCGGAGCTTTGTGGCATTTATTTTTCTGACGGCAACCGCCACTCGGGCGGTCGATCCGGCGGACCTGGAGTTTTTTGAGAAAAAAATCCGGCCCGTGTTGGTCAGCGAATGTTACCAATGCCACAGCAAGGATGAGAAAGTGAAGGGCGGGCTGCGTCTAGATTGGAAAGGCGGGTGGCAAGAAGGCGGCGACAGCGGCGCGGCGATCATCCCCGGACAAGTGGGCAAGAGCCTTTTGATCCAAGCGATCCGTTATTCCGACGCGGAGCTGGAGATGCCGCCCAAGAAACGCCTGACCGCCGAACAGGTGGCTGACTTCGAAAAATGGGTGGCCATGGGCACACCTGATCCGCGTAATAGTGCCGAAGCCACGACGGAGGATCAGCAACTCAATCTAGAGGCCGCCCGCCGATTCTGGGCCTTTCAGCCGGTGACCAAACCGGCCAAGCCGCAGCTCAAGGACAAAGCTTGGCCGCACAACGGCATCGACCGCCATGTACTCGCCGCGCTGGAAGCCAAGGGCATCGGCCCGGGGCCGGACACAGAGGATCTCACCTTGCTACGCCGTTTGTATTTTGACCTAACCGGTCTGCCTCCCACGCCCGAGCAGATGGCGGCGTTTAAAAGGGCGGCGGCCACCGATCGCCAGTCCGCAATCGAGAACACCGTCGATGCGCTACTTGCCAGCCCGCATTTCGGCGAACGTTGGGGTCGGCATTGGCTGGATGTAGTTCGCTTTTCCGAGAGCACTGGCGGCGGCCGCACATTACTAATGAAAGAGGCGTGGCGTTATCGCGATTATGTGGTGAACGCCTTCAATGCCGACAAGCCGTACACGGAGTTTATCCGGGAACAAATCGCCGGTGACATCCTGCCCGAGGGTACGCTCGCGCAACGTCGCGAACGCCTTACTGCCACGGCGTTCCTGCTACTCGGACCCACGAACTATGAATTGCAAGACAAGACCGTATTGGAAATGGACATTGTAGATGAACAAATGGACACGATGGGCAAAGCCTTCATGGCACTCACCATTGGCTGCGCGCGTTGTCATGATCACAAGTTCGATCCAATCCGCACGGAGGATTACTATGGCATGGCGGGCATTTTTAAAGGCACCAAAGTGGTGGTGCACAGTAATGTGTCCAAATGGAACGAACGCCCGTTGCCGATCGATGCCGCACAGGAAGCCGAGGCCAAGAATATCGCCGCTTTGATTACCGATAAGAAAAAAGCCATTGCGGCCTTGAAGAAGAAACTTAGCAAAACCAACCCCGACCCCACACCTATTCCGGTAGCCAGCCTGCCGGGTATCGTGGTGGATGACCTACATGCGAA
>DPAW01000210.1:0-4216 GCA_003517285.1 Verrucomicrobiales bacterium | reverse complement strand
GGTGCCTGGACCCGGTCGACCTCAAGTAAGGCTTTCGTGGGTGAGAACTACATCCACGATAAGGCCTCCGGCAAAGGTAAAAAAAGCGCCACCTACAGGGTGTCATTCCCTAGTGACGCTAAATACGAAGTCCGCGTCTCATACGCACATGGTACCAATCGTGCTCGCAAAGTGCCCGTACTCATCCGCCACGCGGATGGCGAGGTGACCAAGTACATCGATCAAACCAAGCGCGCGCCGATCGACGGCCAATTCATCTCGCTGGGCACCTACGATTTCCTCGCGGGGGATTGGGATGCGGTGGTGATTTCCACGAAGGGCACTCAAAACCACGTCATTGCCGATGCCGTCCAGTTTTTGCCAGAGAACAGCCCAGCGCCCCCAAAACCGATTGCGAAACCGGAAAAACCGGCACCAACCGATAACGCGGACAAGGCCCGGCTCGCGCAATTGGAGAAGGAGTTGAAATCGCTCGAGGCCAAGGCCGTGAAGCAGCCGAAAATCATCGCCGCCGCCGAAGGCGACGACCCCGGCGACATTGAGATCGCCATCCGCGGCAACGTCCACAACGCCGGCCCCAAGACGCCGCGGCGCTTTATTCAGGTGCTAAACCGCGGCGGGCTGCCGGAGATTGCACCCAAAGCCAGCGGCCGGTTGGAGTTGGCCAACTGGTTGGCCAACCCCGAGCACCCACTCACCGCGCGAGTATTTGCCAACCGCGTGTGGCATCATCTTTTCGGCAAAGGCATCGTAGCCAGCGTGGACAACTTTGGCCATATGGGCCGCCTGCCCACCAACCAAGCCCTGCTCGATCACCTTGCCGGCCGGTTTGTGGAAAACGGATGGTCGATGAAAAAACTCATCCGGGAAATTGTGCTATCGCGCACGTATCAACTCAGTTCTGCTACCGGCGCGCAGGCCAAAGTGGATTTGGAAAACGAATTACACTGGCGGCAGAACCGGCGAAGACTGCAGGCCGAGTCCATCCGGGATGCAATGCTTTCAGTAAGTGGTCAGCTCGACAAAACCATGGGCGGCCCGACCATCAAGGCCGGCACCAGTATCGAGTACGGCTATGAATTCGACGACACCCGCCGCAGCCTGTACACGCCGGTATTCCGCAACACGCCGCTGGAGATTTTGGCCGTGTTCGACTTTGCCGACCCCAACCTCGTCGTTGGCGAACGCACCAGCAGCAGCGTACCCACGCAGGCCCTGTTCCTGATGAACAACCCCTTCGTGCGGGAACAAGCTGAAGCCGCCGCCAAGCGCCTATTGCAGGAGGATCTGGCCGACGACTCCGCCCGCATCGCACACGCCTATCAACGCACCCTCGGCCGCCACCCCACCTCCACCGAGCGCGACGTCATCCTGGAATTTGTGCAGACCGAGCAAGACACCGCCACTGCCTGGACCCAGATACTTCACAGTCTGGTCGCCAGCCTCGACTTCAGGTTTTTGAATTAGTTTAACGGGCCACGGTTTTCGAGTCCCGCTCAACCGTGATTTCCTTAGCCTCTTTTTCCACTGACCTTCGGGTGATCTGGCCATCGGGCCAGCGGACCTCAAGGTGTTGAACAGGCTTCTTATAGCCGAGGACTTGGGTGGCCGAATCTTGTGACCAATAGCCGGATCCGGCGATGATGGGTCGTACGGCCCCCTTGGTGCCATCAGTAAACACCAACCGCACCTGCGCCCCCACGCCGGTCGGATTAGCCGGGCCGGCATTAACCTTCACCCGCAGTCCGGGCTTGGCTTCGCGGTTACGGTAAAGGCGCGTGAGGGTGCCGTTTTGGGTTACGACCAAGTCCACGCGACCATCCAGATTAAAATCACTGACCGCAGAGCCGCGTTGTTCGCCATAGATGGTGAGGCCGGATTCGGCGCCGCGCACCACCTCCAGCATTCCGGTGCCATCGCCGAGCATGAGAAGCCCGCGGCCGCCATCGCTGCGTGGGGTTTCGCGTTGGGACGCAAAAAAGTTTTGCGCGATAAAGAGGTCTTCTTTGCCGTCGCCATTAAAATCGGCGATGTTCAGGCCAAATACGGGAGCGAACTGCGCCTCAATGGGCAGGGGCCGTGCAGTAAATTGGCCAGTAGAGCTACTGAGGAACACGTTGTGTTCCAGCACATTGGCCTCCAAAACCTTACCTTCCTTGAGGCATTCGCCGTAAACCTGCTCCAAGGTACGGGAGCCAAAGATTTCGAAAGACTCGTTGCGTTGCCCAATGAACGGCATGGCGCGGGTGCTGCAGGAGCGGCCGCGTTCGGGCACCATTTCGCCGGTGAGTTTGTCGCGGTGATACTCCACGATGTCGACCACGCCGTTTTTATCGAAGTCACTATACGTCACCCGCAACGGTTCCTCGAATGTATAGGAGTATTCATATTTGCTGTTGCGACCCCAGTTGCCGGCCACGATGTCCAGCCGGCCGTCGCCATTGAGATCACCCAAGGCCACGCTGTTCCACCACCCCTTGTGGCGGTGTAGGCCAAAAGCTTCAGTGGCATCGGTAAATTTGCCGGCATCATTACGCAACACCATGACCGGTCCCCATTCCTGGGCCAGCACCAGATCGGAGTCGCCATCCAGATCCAAATCGCCAAAGACAGCGCCGCTAACCAGCCCCAATTTTTTGAAGGCCGGATTATTCACGGGATCCGGCTTGAGTTCGCCGTTTTGGTTCAGGTACAGGAACGAATCGGCCGGTTCCGGATAACGAGCGGCCACAGTGCGGCCGCCGACGAATAAATCCAAATCGCCATCGCCATCCACATCGGCCGAAGCCAGCGGCCCGGTGGTGGACGGGCTACCGGGCAGGGTGAAGCCGGTGGGACTCAGGGTATCGCCCAGTTCAAACCCGCGCACGGCCGCCGGCTGCGCAAAGGCTTTATCCGGCTGTTCGTAATTGGATTGTCCGGCGAGAATGCGCGATTTGCCGTTGGCCGACGGCCACACCAGCACGCCGGCCAGATCCAGCGCATTGCGCGGCCCCATACGGCCCTCGAACTGGCCTGATTCGCCGCTCAGATGAATGAGCAGTTCACCGCCCCGACCGGAGCCGATCACGAGGTCATCTCGCCCATCGGCATTGAGATCCGCCCAGGCCACCCCAGGGCCGAGTTGGCTCAGGCGATTGGGCAGCAACGATTGGTAAGCGAAATCGTCGAACGGTAATTCGTTATGTTTCACACGAGCTTTTAGGGTGGGATCATCGGGATGCTGGATATACAACAGATCATCGGCCGACTCGAACAACGGCAAACGCAATGCGGGTTTGGGAATTTGGTATGGCTCACCCGTAGCCGGCTCGTGAATGGTGTACTGGTGATTAGGCTGCACATTGGACACATCTGTCTTGAGCAGTGTGCCATCGGCGCGGCGCCAAATAATTTCCAGCGCCAGACCCTCGGTTTTATCCGCGGTGCCGAAGACAATGAGGTTTTCGCTGGAGGACGCATAGCCGCCGCCGCAGACGATTTCATGCTCCATGGGCTTGGGACCGCCGGGGCCGCCCAATAGACGCACCTTGGCTCCAATGGCCTGTGAATTAGCTCCGTGCCCCACCAATCGTACGGCAATGCGGGCGGCCGCGGTTTCGTTCTGGTAAATCTCGAGGGGATCGGTCCAGTTGTTGAAGATCAAATCCAGATCGCCATCGCCATCAAAATCCGCATGCACTAGGCCCCCGCTAACGGCCTCGGCCGAGAAGCCCCAGTCCTTGCTCTTGTACTTAAAGGTCAGGTCGCCCTGGTTGCGCATCACCACATTTTGAGTGGGGAGCTTGGGAAACCATTCGCGGGTGAGCAACAGATCCTCCAGTTTATTAGAATCCCGGCCGGTCTCGGTGATGCGACCCTGCGTATCTGAATCCATAAAATCCCGGGTCATACCGGTGGCCACAATGAGATCCTCGTAGCCATCCAGATCCACATCAGAAAACGACACGCCCCAAGACCATTCTGTGGCCTTCAGCCCGCTTAGCTGCGCCACCTCCGCCCAGGTGCCATCGCCTCGACCGAGTTGGAGGGTGTTTTGCATGATCTGCGGACGGTTTTGAATCAAGCCGATGCCGGACTCGGTGACCTGCATGTCTCCCATTTGGGTTTTCCGCCGTTTATGCGACCGGCTCAACATGTCGGCCGTAAGGAAATCCAAGTGGCCGTCCCGATTCACATCCGTAAAATCCAGTCCCATGGAGAACTGACTGGTCCG
>DPAW01000303.1:4239-4651 GCA_003517285.1 Verrucomicrobiales bacterium | reverse complement strand
CTTCCAGCTCCGGACGCATTGATAAGTTTACCGACACGCTCACCCAGCAATACGGCGTGAAGCTCTACCCGACCATTGCCGAGCTGTGCAAAAATGTGGACGCCATCATGCTCGAGAGCGTCGATGGCCGGCCCAAGGTGCGCCAGGCCATTCCGGTGATCGATGCCGGGCTGCCGTTGTACATCGACAAACCGATGGCCGGCTCGCTCGCGGATGTGCTGTTCATTTTTGATTACGCCAAGAAAAAGGGTGTGCCCATCTTCAGCTCCTCCTCGCTACGTTACGGCAAAACCACGCAGGCCGCGCGGGCCGGCGCGCTGGGCAAGATCATGCACGCCGAAACGTTCAGCCCCGCGGCCATTGAGGTGCGGCATCCGGATCTCTTCTGGTACGGCGTGCACGGCTGCGAATC
>DPAW01000303.1:0-3869 GCA_003517285.1 Verrucomicrobiales bacterium | reverse complement strand
CGATGGCAAGATCGAGGTGATCGGCAAATGGAAAGGCGGCCGCACCGGCATTTTCCGCGAAGGCAAAGGCTACGGCGGCCACGCCAAGGGCACCAAGGGCGAGGGCGAGGTCGGCAAATACGACGGCTACGCCCCGCTGGTCGTGGAAGCCGTGCGGATGTTTCAAACTGGCAAAGTCCCCGTGGATCCGCAGGAAACCATCGAGCTTTTCGCGTTTATGGAGGCGGCCGACGAAAGCAAACGGCAGGACGGTAAGCCCGTGAAACTGGCGGACATTATCGCCGCCGCGCGGCAGTAGTTTTATAAAGGGAAGAGGCAGAAGGCACAGAGGGGCAACGATTCATTCGCTTTGTGCCTTCTGCCTCTGTCCCTCTTTAACCCAGCTTCAGGAAATTCCGCAGCAACACCCGGCCGTGATCGGTCAGGATGCTTTCGGGATGGAACTGCACGCCCCAGATGGGGTGATCCTTGTGGCGCAGGCCCATGATCTCGCCTGCCTCCGTTTCGGAGGTGATCTCCAGGCAATCCGGCACGGTGTCCCGCTTCACTACGAGCGAATGATATCGCGTGGCGGTAAACGGGCTCGGGATACCCTCGAACAAATCCTTGCCGTCATGGGTAATCGGCGAGGTCTTACCGTGCATCATCACGTCGTTCACCACCACCTCCGCGCCAAACGAATGCGCAATGCACTGGTGCCCGAGGCACACGCCCATTAACGGCAGCTTCGGGCCGAAGGTCTGGATGATCTCATTGGACAAGCCCGCCTCGCGCGGCGTACAGGGGCCGGGCGAGATGAGGATGCGATCGGGCTTCAAGGCCTCCACTTGATCGAGCGTGATTTCGTCATTACGATGCACCTGCATATCCACGTTTTCCTCGCCAAGATATTGCACGAGGTTAAACGTAAACGAATCGTAGTTGTCGATGACGAGGAGCATGGCGGTCAGACCTTGGCTTTGCGCTTGGGCTTGGGCAAGTCAAAGAGCTCCAACTGTGGCGGCGCAAAGAGATCGTAGTTTTTCAAAATGCGGATCACCTGCAGCAGATCGCTTTTCTGATAATTGCGGTTCACCTCAATGTGCTCGATGAGGTCGGACAACATCGTGCGGAACGGGATCACCGCATCGATGCCCTTGCTGTGGAGCAGATCTATGCTCTGCTGGCGCGCTTCGCCGCTGGTGGGGAGCGCGGGGATCACGAGAATTTTCGTGAGCGGCCCTGGTCCGCCAAAGGCATTGGTCGCGCGGGCAAACGTTTCCGGCCCCGCAAAGCGAAACATCTCCGGCGCATGCGCCAGCACGGCCTGGGTAAACACCTCCGTATGCCATGCCTTGACTACCACCACCGCACGAGTGAGCGTCTCGAGATCGCGTGCGTTCTCCAACACAAACGGCACCTCTCCGCCATCAGTTGGGCCGTTGGGGTTGTGCACGTAAAAATCGATCTCATCATCCTCGCGCTTGGGCGCGATGTGTTTGCGGTTTTGGCGCACGAAAAAATCGTGCAGCTCAAAATACTCGCGGACAATGGTTTCGCTGACGGCCATGCTAAGATTTCCTGAGCGCGCGACGCACGGCGGCGTCCGGCACGAATTGGCCGATTTTCACCCGACCGATCGATTCGGCGAGCACAAACTTGATTTCGCCGCCTTTCACTTTTTTGTCCAACTTCATCGCGGCAAACAGGCGATTGGTCTGGGCGGCGTTGAGCTTCACCTCGGTTGGCAGACCCGTCGTCGCAAAAATGGCCGCGATCCGGCCCACGTCCGCGGCCGGCAGGCCGGTCAATTCACTAGAAATCCTGGCCGCCGCCACTTGGCCTATACTGATGGCTTCGCCGTGCAGATATTTGCCGTACTGCGAAATCGCTTCCAGGCCGTGTCCGATGGTATGGCCGAAGTTGAGGATCGCACGCAAACCGGCCTCTTTTTCATCCTGCCCCACCACCTCGGCCTTGATCTGACAGCATCGGGCAATCACCGTGCTGAGCGTGGCCGGATCCTGCGCCAACAGCTTAGGCAAATCGCGCTCCAATCTGCGGAAAAGTTTGGCATCATAAATAATGCCGTACTTGATCACCTCCGCCAGGCCGGCGCGGAACTCGCGCGCAGGCAACGTGCCGAGCGTGTCCAGATCGCATAACACCAGCTTGGGCTGGTAAAACGCGCCGACGAGATTCTTGCCCGCCTGCAGGTTCACGCCCACCTTGCCGCCCACCGAGCTATCCACCTGCGCCAACAGCGTGGTGGGCACCTGCACAAAATCAATCCCGCGCAAATAAGTGGCGGCCACAAACCCGCCCAGATCACCGACCACGCCACCGCCCAACGCGACCACAAACGAGCCGCGCTCCAGCCGGTGTTTGGCCAATTGATCGTAACAGGCCTGCACATTCTTCAGGGTCTTGGCCTGTTCGCCGGCCGGTTGGGAAATGAAGATCGGCTCAAAGCCGGCGGCCTTGAGCGAGGCCAGCGCCGGTTTGCGATATCGCCGGGCCACCGTGGCATCAGAAATCACCGCGCAACGGCGGCCGAGCTTAAGTCTCGCGCATTGGGCGCCGAGATCCGCGAGCAATCCGCTCCCGATACGAATCGGGTAGGAGCGGTCCGCCAGCGGTACCTTGACCGTGCGCATGGTCTGAGGTCAGGAAGCCAGCGGCGCGATGGAATCCACGCGCATCCGGCGGGTCTCGTCGCCCAGCTGCACCTCCACTTCCGCGCCGGGTTCGCTGCCGAAGATGGCCTGGCCCAGCGGGGTGAGGTAACTGATGCGGTTGTTGTCGGGGTCGCCATCCCACGCGCCCATGAGGGAGTATTCCTCGCGCTCATTGTTCGTCAGGTTGGTGACGGTCACGCGCGTGCCCACGTTAGCCGTGCTGGTATCGGCGTCGGCGTAGTTAATGCCGCGCGCGCGATCAATGTCGCTTTCCCACTCCGCCTGCAGGGCCATGAGCACCTTCTGTTGCTCCTTGGCGGCCTTAAACTCGGCGTTCTCACGCAAATCGCCGTACTCGCGGGCAATTTCGATTTCCTTCGAGTTGGCCGGAATACGTTTTTGCATGAGTTCCTCGAGATCGTTCTTCTTCCGCTCGAGGCTGTCCCACGAAACAATTAGCGAGGAATCGACTAATTTCTTCTCTTCCTTGTCCTTGTCGCCATGGGTGATGAACGACTGGATCTCGGGGTGGGCTTTGACGATTTTGCCGAGCACTGAGCGCTTGTCCATACCCTCAAAGCAGGTGGACATCTGGATCGCGCGAACGACATCTTTCACCACCTCCACATCCACGCCGCTAGTAATGAGATCGAAAAAATTGGCATCTGTCAGGAGGAAATCACGCAGTTTGCTGGCGCGTTTTTCATCGCTGGTCTCCCGTTCAATCGCCGAGAGCATCGCGCCAAACGCCTCCGGCGTAAGCAGCGCGGCGTAATCCCCGCTCTTTTCCTTGGCCAGCCACAGGAGCAATTCGCCCGAGGCACCGTGATGGTTGATAAGGGAATTTAATTCTTCCTTGAACTCATCCTTGTGACCGCCTTCGGACAGCAGCGTGACGCAATCGCCCACCAAGCGAGCAGGCACTTGGGTTATGAGATTCAGAAAATCCTGCGGCCAATTTTCCGTGGTGCCTTGATAAGATTCCAATGCCCGATGTTGGCGGGCCACCGGCATGGCGGGAATGATTTCCGACAACTTCGGCTCGCCGGCCCACACGGCGGATTCAGCCGGAGAGCCTTCGGTCACTTCAGCGCCCAGCGCTTGCGCCAGATCATCACGCACCATGACAGCCTCCAATGCGAGTGCGGGCTGAGTGCGGGCGTGGCTGTTTATTTCCTCGTTCAGCTTAGTCAGCGTCACATCTGCCGTTGC
>DPAW01000274.1 GCA_003517285.1 Verrucomicrobiales bacterium | reverse complement strand
CCTCGGGCATCTGCTACTCAAAGCCCGGGACGTAGCCGGTGAACTTGGCCTGAAGGAAAACGGCTTTCGACTGGTGATCAATAACGGCCCTGACGGAGGTGAGAGTGTACCGCACCTGCACTGCCATATCCTCGGTGGCCGCGCCCTCAACTGGCCCCCTGGCTGATCAGTCCCGGGAAAGTGTCAGGGCTTTTTCTTCAGTGAAGCCAGATATTCGATTAGGTCCACCAGTTCCCCTTCCTTGATCGTGAGGTGCAGACCGGGCGGCATGAGCGAGAGGGGTTGCTGTTGCCGGCTCTTAATGCCCGCTTTCGCGTGGCGTGTCACGGCGCCAGTCGGGCCTTTCATCTCCAGCTCCGAGTCCGTCTCGCTTTGGACGATACCGAACGCGGCATTACCGTCCTTCATCGTCACCAGCCACGCTTCATAGCCAAAGGAAATCCCTGCACTCGGATCAATAATCGCCTCGTACAATTCTTCCTTAGGCAGTTTATCGCCGATCTCCGTGAGTGCCGGACCCACCTCCTGCCCGATCGCTCCCACCTTGTGGCAGCGCGCGCAGGCGGCCGT
The DNA here is from genome assembly GCA_003517285.1 of Verrucomicrobiales bacterium. Classification (GTDB taxonomy): domain Bacteria; phylum Verrucomicrobiota; class Verrucomicrobiia; order Limisphaerales; family UBA1100; genus UBA1100. The sequence continues at coordinate 12,102 of DPAW01000274.1, read as the reverse complement.
CTCACGCAGAAACACTTTGGCCCCATTCGCTACGTTGCCTTTACGTTTGACCAATTCCGCGACCGGCGGCAACGGCTTGGCGTTGGCACCCGGCGGTCGGGGAAACACCTTGGCCGACTCGGCTTTGATGTCCGGCCAGCGTACCGTGCTCAAAGCTAGGCTCGCAGTAAACGTCGCGTTCTGCGGCAGTTTCCCTTCCTTAGCCCACGCCAAAATCTGGCGGGCGCCGGTCTCAAAATTGGCCAGCCCTTTCAGCGCCTCCTTGCGCACGTTGGCGTGCACGTTGGGATTGGTCACCAGCGGGGTCAACAGCGGGAGCACTTTCTGATTGTTACTGTTGCCCAGCGCGCGCGCCACAGCGGCGGCTTGTTGAGGGTCGTTGCCAGTGAGGAGGGCGTTGACCGCCTTGAGCCCGTCGCCGCCCAGCACCATACCCAGAGCCTCCACGCCGGCGGGATCATTGGGATGCCGCGTCGCCACCGCCAGCAGATCCGCCTCGCGGCGGTTGACCTTAAATTTTTTAACCAACCCCACCAAACGCGGCTCACCTCGCACCGCGTCGAGCACCTGATTCAGCCGCTGCTTCAAGGCGGGGTTCCCGTTGACGAGTGCTGGGTCCAACCGGCCTAACGCTTCAATCAGCGTGTTGACCTTTTCCGGCGGCAACGGCTCGGCCGCCGGCAGTTGCAGCGTCAGCCCGAGAAACAGCGCGATCCATTTCATACCCGCATTGTATCGGCCCACAAAAAAACCGGCCAGCACGGATGTGTGGCCAGTCGAGATTAGGAGTGGGCTAAAACGCGCCCAGCGCAATCCGCGCCAGGGCGTCATCCTTCTCTTTGCTCTTGGGAATGAAGTCGAGCGCGCGCAGGTAACGGGGTTTCTCCGCCTCCAGCGTGTTGCGGTCGAGAATGATGTCCGCCAGATACTTGGCACCGTGTGTCCCGCGGTTGCGCCAGACGATGTCGCGGCCGGCAGCGGTGTTGAGCTTGGCGCCCTTCACCCAAGCGTCAAAGAACTTGTTCTCCTGCTTATCGGCGGCGAGGCCAAGCGCTTCGAGGTACCAACGATCCTTGCCGTCATGCGCATTGGCGAGCTTGGCCCAGAGGGCCGGGGCTTCGTCGCTTTGATGATGACGCAGGGCGATCAGGCATTCGCGGCGCACCAGCGCGCTGTCGTCATCGGCGAATTCGCGGATGAGCGGCAGTACGTCAAGCTTGTGCTGACGCGCCAGACGCAGGGCCATGCCGCGAATGTTGTCGTCCTTATCCTTGGTCGCCAATGCCACGGTGTCCGCCTGATTGTCCTTGATTTGCGACAGCAGCCACAGGGCGCGGGCGCGCATACGGGGGTTTTGATGCTGGGCCAGTTTCAGGAGCGCGGGCTTGGCGTCGTTCTGGCGCTTGTGCAGCCCCATCCAGGCGATGTACTTGACGGAATTGTTCGGGTTTTGGATCGCCGAAATCAGGCCGTCGATGGATTTGAAATCCAGCTTGGGCAACTTGTACCCCTTATGACCCTTGGGCGTGACGCGGAACAACCGGCCGCGGTCGAGGTCGCCCATGCGGTGACCACCCACGCCCGGATCGTACCAGTCGGCCACAATCAGGGATCCATCCGGCGCCACCTGCACATCAGACGGTCGGAACCAGCGATCCTTTTGGGCGCCATCCAGAATGTTCACGATCTCCGCCGAATACCCCGCGCCGCTGCGCTTCACTGGGTAAGCCCGCACAATGCTGGGACCGGCATCGCAATGGATCATTTGGCCGTGAAATACCTTGGGCAAGAGCGTACCTTCGTAGATGCAGATGCCGGTAGGCGAACCAGCGCCGGTGAGGAGGAGATTGGGGATCACGCCGGGATCGTTTAGGTGCCAGTGGCGTTCGGGGATGGTCTTCTCCATGTTGGTGCGCTTGTCGCGCCAGCCACCGCCGGTGATTTCGCTGCGAAAACCGTAGTTCCCATACTCCATCACATAATTGATACGCACAGCACGATTACCATCATCATCGTTATCGCTCTGCCAAAGGGTGCCAAAGCTGTCGATGGTCACCATCCAGTTGTTGCGAAAGTTCCAACCGAGCGTTTCCAATCCGCTGCCGTCGAGATAACAGCGAAACACCATGCCTTGCTGGTAAGGATTGCGACGGTCGTTCACCTCGTTGCCGGCCAAGTCCACGATCGGCTTGCCGTCCTTGTCCTTGAGCTGGCGACCGGAGTTGCCGAAGTTGAAGTACAACCGGCCGTCCGGACCGAACATGAAATCATGGATTCCATGGTCGTGCTGGCTGCCAGCGATGCCGCTGAAGAGCGTCTCTTTCTTGTCCGGTTTATCGTCGCCATCAACATCGGTAAAGACCTGCACCTTGTCGCCGGCGGCAATGATTACCTTGGTGTTTTTACCATCCACCGTGCCTAGCACGCAAACGCCGTGCGGGGAATCAATATCGCGGCCCTGGTAAAACACCTTCTTGGCATCCGCCTTCCCGTCGCCGTCGGTGTCTTCCAGAATCAGAATCCGATCGCCCTCCTGACGTTTGTTGCGATGGCCGCGGTAATTGATGATCTCGGCCACCCATACGCGGCCGCGGTGATCAATATCGATATTGGACGGGCTGAGCATCATCGGCTCGGCGGCAAACACCTCAGCCTGCAGCGCCTCATGCACATCCAGATTCTTCACGGCATCCTCGGGATCCCGGCTGGCAGGCGCGGCATTGCCGGCCGCCGACGCCACAGCCAAAAAACGCGGCTGCTGGATGAAGATGTGAAACTGGGCGCTGGAAACATTGCCGCAGGCACCCTGATCGGTTCCACCATTGTCCAACCCAACGCCGGTGACAATCTTCACATACGGATGCTCCTTGGGCAGACGATAGGTAATGATCGAGTTGGCGTGCGTGCCGATACCAAACTCCATGAGATTACCATTCACGCGCAGCGGTTTGCCGCCGCAGTTCTTGTTCACCTGCACATTGCCAAACCCGGATGCGGCATGCTGCCAGCGAATGGCTGTCAGCTTGGTTTCGTTGCCTGACGCATCAATTAGCTTGGGCTCCACCCAGTCGGCCCAGTCGCAGCTATAACCGTTACCACCATCGGTCACCACTAGGTGTAGCTCCTTGGCGCCCTTAAGATTGGCGGTGAGAGTAGCCTCCGGATTGGCCTTGGTAAGGACTTTTGAGGACACAATTGGTTTCGGGCTCTTACTAGTGAACGCGCTGCCGGCTTTGGGACCTAGATTGCTGCGCGGCTTGGGCTTGCGACCCTTGTTATCGAGATTGGCGTACAGATCCTTCTCGGTCAGCTTGCTGGGTACACCGGCCGCCGGCACCTCCGCCTGAGCCACCCATACGATGGCGTTGAGCACGGTTTTGCGATAATCGTTATTGCCCCAGTTCAGGTGATTATGACCGCCGGTAAAGCCAAAGCCGCGGCCGCCATTGGGCCGCTCAAAGGCCCAGGCCACGTGCTGGGGATCGCCGGCTGCCACGCTCTTGCGCACATGGGGATTGCCGCTGTGGGCGCCATCGCCGCGCTTCATGGTTTCGGCCGGGGCCACATCGGACAGGATCGGCGTCACGCCTTTCATGTCCTTAGCAAAGCGCATGTGGAAGTACCATTCGTCATTCGCCTGAAACGGTTTCACCCCATTGGTGATCGGGTGCTTGGGCAGTTTCTTGAAGTTAGCAACCCAGTGCGGGTTCACCGACCAATGCGTCTCAAAACAGCCGCCCTGCCAAGCGGTGAATTCCTTGTTGCCCTTAGCGGTGGTGGGCTCCACGGCGTAATGGATGGTGAGGAGACCGGTGCCCTTGTCCATCAGCTTGCTAAGCAGCTCAAGGTTGTTGCCCTGCAGCGCGGGATGGCGGCCGCCGCCATCGCTGTAAATTACCACGGCATCTACGCCTTTAAAGACGCTGCTATCCTTGGGAAACCCGTTGGTGACCACGGTGGGCTGCACGAGATCAGCCGCCCCTTCCTTGAGGCATTTGGCCAGCAACATAATGCCGGCACGGTGTTCGTGGGAGAGCGGGCCGTGGCTTTGCGGGCCGGCAATCATCACCACCTTCTTGGGCGCAGCCAACGCGCCGATGGCGAAGCCCAGAGTCAGAGCGAGTGTCAGGATCTTTTTCATCGTGAGGTCTATGGGGTTTATGCGGGTTGATTATTTACGGCGACCTTTGGGGTCGAGATTCTGTTTCAGTTCCTCGGCGGTCACCTTGGAGTCGGCACCGTTTTTGGGGATGTCCGCCTTGGCAAGCCAAAGAAGCCCGTTGAGTACCACCTTGCGGTAATTGTCATTACCCCAGTTCACGTGCTTGTGGCCGCCAGTAAAGCCGAAGCCGCGGCTGCCATTGGGGCGTTCGTAGGCCCACATGGTAGTCTCCGACCGACCTTGGGCATCGAGGATGTGCTGGTAGGGGCCCTTCGGATATACATACGGCCCATCGCGCACATCCTTGCCGGGTTTGGCCGCAAGGATGGGGGTGATCTTGCCCACGCCGTCTTGGCGGAAGCGCATATTGAAGTACCATTCATCCACCACCTTGAAGGGTTTCACGCCGTTGGTGATCGGGTGTTTAGGGAAGGTTTTGAAATCCGGCGCCCACATGGGGTTCACGGAAAACTTGTGTTCATAGTAGCCGCCTATCCAGTCCTGCATCGTCTTGCCCGTGTCGCCCGCGGGCACTTCCACCCCGTAATGCGCGCAACCGACGCCGACGCCCTTGGCGATGAGGTCATTGATCAGCTTGGTGCGCGCCGGCTGAATGGCCGGATGGCGGCCGCCGCCATCGGCATAGATCAGGATAGCGTCCACGCCCTTGAAGGCGTCATCGCTCTTGGGCCAACCCATGTCGTGCACTTCGGCGGTGATGCCGGGTAGTTGATCGAGGCATTTCTTGAGCAACAAACAACCGGCCCGGAATTCGTGATCGCCCGGGCCGTGACTGGGCCGGCCGGCGATCAGTAGGATTTTTTTATCAGCTGATTCAGCGAAAAAACCGCTTACCAGAAATAGGCAGAGGACTTGGCAGAAACGGTTCATGACGGCATAAAAAAGGGCGACGCAGTGCGCCGCCCCGGGTGGAGTTTATTTCAAATGCTTAAGCCGGATGTTGCGAAACTGGATCGTCATCGGCGGGCCAGCATGAAGTTGCAGCGCCACGATGCCTTTGCTCACCGCTTCCTTGCCTTCATCAATCGTCTCGGACATCAACGTGTCGTTGATCCGGTGCACCATGTGGTTGCCCTTGGCGGTGATGTGCATGGCGTTCCATTCGCCCTGGCCGTTCAGCTTTTTCTGCAGCTCAGCCGAATCGCCAAACCGCTCAACCTTCTTCTTGGTCTTACCGTCGCCCAGCGTGGTCTTGGTGCCGCGATCGGCGAGAATGCCGCGACCGGTTTTCTCGCCGTAGTTAATGCCGCTGAAACGTGTGCCAGCTTCGAAGTCACCTTGATAGCCTTTGACCACGTTGTTGCCCATATCTTCAGAACGGTACTGACAACCGGAGTTGCCGGACTTCGTGAGGAATCGATATTCAAACTTCAGCTCGAAATCCGTCACGGTACCACCTTTCCAAATGATGAAGGTATTGCCCTTGGTGGGGGTTTCCCTGGTGGTCTTGCCTTGAATGGCGCCGTCCTGTACGGACCAGAATTCCTTTTTGCCGTCCCATCCCTCGAGGGTTTTGCCGTCGAAGAGGGATTTGAAGCCCTTCTCCTCGGCCACAGCCGGCAGCACAAATGCCGCGGCGAACAAAGTGGTGATGATTTTTTTCATATTCGTTTGGTGAGGTTTACTTAAATGCTTTTTTGAGAAACTTGAGACCCTTCACGGCGATCTCGTCGCGGGTGGGCTCAATACGACGCCAAATGGCAGCGGCGCGGGCAATCACTTTCACGTCCGTGGTGAAGCTCTCAATCACCACGTCGCCCTTGTACTTGATGGATTTGAGCGCCTTGACGATCGGCTTCCAGTCGAGCTCGTCGTTGCCCGGCGTGCCGCGGTCTGTGCCGCAGGCGTGGAAGTGGCCGAGGAGCTTGCCGGCCTTTTTGATGGCCGCAGCCTGATTCTTTTCCTCGATGTTCATATGGAACGTATCGAGATGCAGCTTGAGCGCCGGACTGCCGACCGCCTTGATCAGTCGCAGACCCTTGTCGCAGGTATTGAGGAAGTCCGTCTCAAAACGATTGAGCGGTTCCACGCAAATTTGCACGCCCTTCTTCTCGGCGTAGGCGGAGAGCACCTTGAGGTTTTTCACCACGAGCGCAAATTCCTTCTTCTGCTGTTTGGGATCCACCGCGTCTGCCTTGCCCACCACACTGTACACCGGGCCGATCAGCGACGGGCAACCCAGCACCACCATGTGGTCGATGAGCGCCTTACAATATTTCATGGCCTCGCGCTGATCCTTGGCGCTCCCACGGAAATCACGACCGGGACCCATACAGGCGCAAACGGAGCCGCAAACCAGACCGTTTTTATCCAGTGCAGCCTTTACCTTAGCCGAATCAATATGTTCCGGCGCCTCGATCGGAATTTCGACGGTCTCGAAACCCCATTTCTTGAACTTCGGAAACAGGCGCGTGGATTGGGTGGTAAAGGGTGAGGTAAATAGGAAGGAGTTAATACCGAATCTCATGACTCAAAAAGGTGAGTGGCAAAGCTACGGGAAGGGGCAAAACCGGTCAATGGGAATTAAGCGTGACGCAGGGCTTCGATGGGGTCGAGATCGGCGGCGCGGCGGGCGGGGTAGACGCCGAAGACAACTCCCACCACGGCGGATATCAGGAAAGCTAGGATTACCGAGGGAATGGTGACGATGGTTTTCATTTCGGCAAAATGCTCCACCGCGAATGGTAGCGCCACGCCCAAGACCACGCCCACTAATCCGCCGCCAATTGAAAGCACGATGGTCTCCACCAGAAATTGCGTCACGATCTGTTGCTTGCGGGCACCCAAGGCGCGGCGGATGCCAATCTCGCGGGTGCGTTCGGTCACGGTGGCCAGCATGATGTTCATGATGCCGATGCCACCCACAATCAGGCTGATGCCGGCAATCGAGCCAAGCACAATGTTGAAAATGCGTTTGGTTTGTTCGGCTTGGCGCAGCAGCTCCAAGGGCACAATAATTTCGTAATCCTGCTTGGGGTGCGATTTTTTAAGGGCAGCGGCAATGGAGGATTTGGTGGCCTCGACATTTTCGACTGCATCAATTTCGGTCACCAGCTCGTGCAGTTCCACTCGCTCCCGGGAATATCCACCGGCGCTGCGCTCCAGAAACAAAGTGCCAAGCCGTGCATGTGCGGATTTCAGTGAGATGTAAATGTTGGCATCCAACGCCTCACCAGCCGTATCGCCGCCAGGCGCACGTGCCTGCGCACTGCCAGTTTCCTGAATCACTCCCACCACTACAAACACATCCTTGTTATTAAACTTTACCATGCCGTCCAAGGGTTCCTCGGCGGGAAACAATTCCTGCGCAAGGGAATCGGTGATTACGCAGGCATTGCTGCGATAGCGTTCATCATTTTCATTCAGAAACCGGCCCTTGATGAGTCGGGCCTGACTCATTTGCAAATGATGCGGCTCGGTTCCCCACACCGTGCAGGCCGCTTTGCGCTGGCCATGACGGGCCTCCAATCGGTACCGGCGTTTGGCCAGCGTACGCTCGATGGTAGACACGGTCTCCATCAAGTGGGCCACGTCATTGGTCTTCAATCCGTATGTGGCGGTGTAGGTGCGTTTGCTGTCAGCGGCGGATTGCCCTTTGGGTGGCTGCACGCTGCGAATGATGATGTTGCGACTGCCCAGTTTGCGAATGGCTTCCTGAGCCTCGTAGCTGGCGCCTTCGCCAATGGCCAGCATGGCGATCACTGAGCAAACGCCAAAAATGATGCCCAGCATTGTTAGCAAAGATCGCATCTTGTGCAGCATCAGGCTTTTGATGCCGATTTGAATGACGCGAATGAAGGCGAGGCCCATGGTAGAAAGGGCGCCCGGGCGCCTGAAGCGAATTACGATCCAGCCGATGTGATGGCTGTTGACGGGCTGCGGTCGCCCTGAGTTTCTGAGTTTTCGTCGATGTTGGGAGCCAGCGAAACTTGGTCACCCTCCTTCAAGCCGTCCTTAATCTCAATGAAACGGTTATTGAACTGGCCGGTCTTAACCGGCACGACCACCACGTTTCCACCGCGTTTTACTTGGACGACTTTTTGCCCTTTGTAGGTAGTGACCGATTGCACCGGTACCATCATCACATCGTTTAGCTCGGCCACAACAATCTCGGCCTTAGCGGATACGCCCGGCTTGAGGTCCTCGGGCAACTGCGAATTCTCGTCTTGTATCCACACGTGCGTATCGTACACCGAAATGTTTTCGTAATACTTACGGCGCGCATCGGGCGTTGGCGCAACGTGCCGGACGACTCCCTGGAATTCCTGGTCCGGCAGGGAATCAATCCGCACAACGGCTTTTTGGCCCGTCTTGATGTGGCGCACAAATGATTCGTGGACCTGCACCACGGCCATAAGTTCACTAATATCGGGCAGATCGATAACGCTATAACCTTTTCGAATTAAGGCTCCTTCCTTGATATAAGTGTCATTGTATCGGGAAGAACTGCGAGCATAAATGACGAGGCCATCCTGCGGAGCTCGCATCTCCGACTTGATCAATTGTTCTTTATAAAGAACTAAACGCTCTTGCTGCGCCTTAAGCCCTTCTGAACGCCGCAGGACCGTGCCCTCAGCTGATTCCACTAAGGTATTTGATTTTTGAATAGTCCGCTGCTCCTCCACTGTTGCCTGATCGAGTTTGGCTTCGTAACGTTTCTTCTGTTGGGGTTGCTCAAACTTAAGGAAGAGTTCCTGTTGTTTTTTAGTCTGGGTAATGCTGTTTTGTTGTTTCTTGATGGTGAGTTCGTTGCTCTGCACTTCCAGAGAAGTCGCATAGCCTTTTTCCCTTAGCTTGCGCGTACTAGCTAATTTCTCCTCGGCTCGTTTAATTTCCTCCTCGGCCAAGGCGATGTCTCCCTCCATTTTCAACAACTGCAGCGGCGTATCGCCTTCGATGTAACGATCTAAATCCTGCTGAGCAAACTCCACGTCCAACGCCGCCTGCCGGTTGGCTGAAGCCGTTTCAATTCTTCTAAGTGCCAGATCTTTTTTGGCATTGCCCAAATCGCGCTCAGCATCAGCCACAGATTTTTCTTGGAAGAGAATCTTTTCACGCAAATCGGCGTCCTCAAATTTCACTAGGAGAGCTCCTGGAATCTGAACAGTCTGACCAAGTTCCAGATTTTCCCAGTCTAGGTCCGGATTCGCGGTTCGTAAGGCTTCCTCAAATGCACGCTGCTCCGCTTTACCCGCCGGCTTGTCCGCCGTAGGCACATTGGCTAGGTGCATGTGTTTTTCAGTAATGGATTGGAGAGTATCTTCTTCGCTGACCTGATATTGTGAAGGACCGTCCACATAAGTCCCTTCGGCCACAAGCGAAACGATAGTACCTCCATTATCCAGTTCGCATTTCAGGTTAAGTTTGCTGGTGGAATCCAGCGCACCGCCTTCGGCTACGGTCACCCGCAAATTGCCGCGCTGCACGGTAGAGAACTGCGCGCCGTCCATGACGTCTGGTTGGGGCTCGAGCCATTTGGCACCCATAAACAGGCCTGCAAAGAGCACAATAAAAATTGTGGTCCATGCGGGGTGCCGCGTAATAAATGCCTTGGCTTTAGCCATTATTCCTGTGTTTTCGGTCCTCCAAAAACCTGCTCGGGGGTGATCACCTCGGGCAGGATCTCAGCGGCTTCTGGATTATCAGCGATAGAAAAACCAGAAACGGACTGATTTTTCAACCAAAACTGCTCGCCTTCGACGCTCAGAGCGCCGAGATTCTTCAACAAATTCCACCGCGCCACGTGATAATCCACAACGGCACTGGTCACATCATTTTGCGCTTCCACCAGATCCGCTTGAGCTTCGAGTTGATCTCGAATATCCGCATCGTCGTTTTGGAGCAACAACGGCATCACTTCCACCTGTTGCCGGGCCAGATCCAGCGCAGCTTTCTGAATGAAATAATTTTCCCGCTCTTGCTCCAAGGCCCGAATGCCTTCGCGGATATTTTCCCGTAGGGAATCCAATTCGGTGGCAAGTTTGCGCATTTGTTTTTCAAAGTTAATCAGGCTCGTGCGATAGGCGTTGCGCTCGGTGAGTTGATTCAAGGGCAGCTTCAGCTTAAGGCCTGAGGTGCTGGCGAATTCTTCCGGCGAAAACGAACTGTAAAATTGCTTTTTCAACGAGACATCCACCACCACGTCCAGCCCCGGCTTTAAATCGCTGGCGGCCACCCGCACCTTCCGTTGAGCATCCTCAAACCGGTCCACTTCGTTAAGCACATCCAGCCGATTGGTCACCGCCATCAAATACCCGTGACGTTCATCCAACTCCAGTGGCGTCAATCCTTGCGCCACCAGGTCAGTGAGCGCCCTGTCCTCCAGCCGTAACGCCTCGCCTAATGGCAAGCTGAGCCGTTGCTTGAAGCCATCCAATGCTTGCCGGTAGCTTTCCACCGCCTTCAAGTATTTCACTCGCGCACTCAATTCCGATTGGCGCGCCTGATCGACCTGATAGCGGGCTAAGCGTTCGGCCTCTGCCATGGCTTCGGCTCGGTCGCGCGCCTTTTGCAGGTTGAGATAATTGTTATAACTATTACGCACCGCATCCTTGTCCTGCAGCACACGGAAATATTCGCCCACCGTCTCAATAGCAAAGGTCTTCTGGTAATGACTGTAATCACGCACAGCATAGACCACATCGCGCTCGGCTTGCGTCAGCACCTCGGCAGCAATTTCCGCGCCGGCACCTCGAAGCAATGGCTGGGTCAGTTTCAGCGTAAGGTCCGGCACCTTAGGTTTACCATCGAAATACAGCACCAGATCATTGGCCAACGTGGCCGTCACCGAGGCACCTGTCTGGAAGAGTTTCTGCACAGACACATCCGCATCCGAATCGCCACGCAGTCCGCCATCGGTTTGCCGGACAATTCCGAGGTCCACTGTACTGGAGGGATTCCACACAAACTTATGGCGCGTGCCGGTCAGGGAAAGAGCCTGTAGATAAAGGGTTTCGCGTTGGAGTTGATAGGAGCGGTTATGGCGTTCGGCCATTTCCAGTGCCGCAGGCAACGTCAACGTGCGGACGCCATCGGCAAAGCGTTCTTGGATGATCCTCGCTGGCGACACCGTATCGGGTCGCTCGCCCACGGTAGTGCTCACTAGATTTGTGCCAGCTTCCTCCCCCAAAATTTGGCGCGACCGTTCATTAAGGATGGCCAAAACTTCGGCATCCGCATCCGCACGGTGCCCTTCAGTTTGGCACCCCAACCACGTGGTTAATCCCAAAATTCCAATTGGAAAAAGGCTTTTCATCCCTCTAGTAGGCACGTTGGACGCAAGGTTCATAGGTTTAATCAAAATTTTATCATGCATGCCGCAAGGCATCAATCGGATCCAGCAAGGCCGCCCGACGCGCCGGATAAAGACCAAACACCAGCCCTACCATCACCGAGAGGCCAAAGGCCACCAGCACGGACCATTCGGTCACAATCGTGGTGGTGTGCAGCAGATGATGCCGCACCCAGGCAAATCCCCAGCCGCCGACCACGCCAATACCGCCACCTAAGAGGCAAAGGATTAATGTCTCCACCAAAAATTGAATGGTAATGTCACCCCGCGTGGCACCCATCGCGCGCCGCACGCCGATTTCCTGTGTGCGCTCGGTCACGGTGGCAAGCATGATGTTCATGATTCCAATGCCACCGACCAGCAACGAGATACAAGCAATGTACATCAGCAGCCGTGTGTCGCGCGCCTTTTGTTTTTGCAATGCCTTTAGTTCTCGAATCGGCACGATGATCTCAAAATCCCGCTCATCGCGACCTGCATTAAGAGCTTCACTTAAGAGGGGCAATGAAGGCATGACGCGATCCACAGAATCGAACTCCACGCGGATTTCCGATAACTCAACCGCTTCCAGCTTTAAATGCCCCACACTCCGATCCACATTTTTCTCACCGTACAATGCCTTGAAACT
>DPAW01000321.1 GCA_003517285.1 Verrucomicrobiales bacterium | reverse complement strand
TGATTTGCATGCGGCGGAATTGAACCCAGCCGTTGTGGCCCTCTGCGCCGTAGGTTTGTAGGGCAATTGGGCCGGGTTTGAGGAGATAGGCGGGTGGGTTCTTGTGGGTGAAATCGACGATGGATTTTTCGTTGAGCCAGACCTGAATGCACGGGCCGATTGCGCGGATGCGTAGCCGGTTCCATTCGCGCGGTTTGCGGACGGCGTCTTTTTCGTCGCCCTTGTGTAGCCATTGGTCGAGATATAATCCCACCGGTTCCCCGGCGGCGCCGCGACCGATGTTGATCTGGTACGCGGGGCCGATGCCTTTCTTCGTGGGGCGACGCAAAAACACGCCGCTGTTATATTTGCCGTGTTCGTCAATTTTGAAATCGAGGGTCAGTTCGAAATCCTTGAAGTGTTTCTTGGTCTGGATGACGCCCCAGCGTTTGGGATCGCCGTCCTGGCCGCCGGTGAGTACACCGTCTTTCATCGTCCATTTGGCGGTACCGAAGGTGTCCCAGCCGCTCAAGGTGTTTTCCGTAAAGAGCGGGTAAAACTTATCCGCGTGCAGCGGCGGGGCAAGAGATAGCAGCAGGAGCAGGGTGCAGACCATTTTAGTCGATTGGTTTAAACGGGAAATCCTTGGAGGGCACGTGTTGTTGGGCCATCAGTTTGCGGAGCTTTTCGACGACCTCGGGATGTTCGGCGGCAACGTCGTTTTGCTCGCCAATATCGGTCTTGAGATTGTAGAGCTCGATCTTGAGGGGATCCTTTGTGCCCTTGCGTAGCATTCGCTGGCGCACGCCTTTCCAGTCGCCCATCCACACGGCCTGCTGGCCACCGTAGCCGGTGAATTCTCGATAGAGAAAAGGTCGCGCGTGCTGGTGCTTACCGAGGAGCGTGGGCGCGATGCTAATGCCGTCAATGTCGGCTGGAATGGTTTCCTCGGCCTCGATCAAGTCGAGCAGGGTGGGGATCCAATCTTCAAAGCCGGTGCTGAAGCCGGTGACGCTGCCGGGCTTTACCTGGCCGGGCCACTTGACGATTAACGGTACGCGGATACCGCCCTCGTAGAGCGAGCCTTTGAGGCCGCGCAAGGGTTTGACGCTCTCAAAGAAATCGTAGTCTACCTCCAGCTTCAGGTGCGTGGTGCCATTATCCGAGGTGAACACAACGATTGTTTTTTTCTCGAGGCCGAGATTCTTCACGAGATTCAGGACATTGCCGATGTAGCGGTCCATGCGGGTGATCATCGCAGCGTATGCGGCGCGCGGCGTGAAGTGCGGCGTGTAGCCGTAACCCTGATCACGGGTGAAGGGCGGGTCATTCCATTTCTGCGCGAGGTAAGGCTTTAGTTCCTCATCGGGCACATGCAATGCCACGTGCGGAATGACGGTAGGGTAGTAGAGGAAAAACGGTTTGTCCTTGTTCTGGCGAATGAACGCGAGCACCTGTTCGTTGATGCGGTCGGGCGCGTAGTCCTGTCCCTTGAACACATCGTAGCTGCGCGGATCCTTGGGATCAGCGTCCTTGGGCAGTGAGGCGTGTCCAGGCACGGGCGGAACGTTTTTGAGTGGCACACGTTTTTGGTCGCTCCAGAGATAGTCCGGATAATAACTGTGCGCATGACGTTGGCAGTTGTAGCCATAAAACCGGTCGAAGCCCTGCTCGATGGGATCGCCGTGCGAGTGCGGTCCCCCCAAGCCCCATTTCCCGAACGCGCCAGTCACATAACCCTGCGCTTGCAGCAGCTCGCCCATCGTTACCTCTTCGGGCGGTATGGGGTGTTGCCCCTCAGGTTTGAATTCCTTGTTGTTGCGCACAAAGGCGTGGCCGGGATGTTTGCCGGTCATCAACACACACCGCGACGGTGCGCATACGGCGTTGCCGGAATAGTTCGCCGTAAACCGCATGCCTTCGCGCGCAAGCTGGTCGAGATACGGGGTTTTGATTTTCTTTTGCCCGTACGATCCGAGCTCAGCCCAGCCGAGGTCATCGGCCATGATGAAAATGATGTTGGGCTTATCCGCCAGCAACCCGGACACGAGGGTAAACAGGCACAGAAAAAATAGACGTTTCATGGTGTGGGCTCAGTTTGCCAGAATGGCGGGCGTTTGCAATCGCAATGGCAGCGCGCACTACGGCTTCACACGGTTCCACATTGCCAGCAACGTTTTCCGGGCTTCTACTGTGCGATTGGAAAACAGCTGCTGGGCGATGGCATCGTAGTGGGGATCGAGTCCCTTGATCTTCGGATCGTGCTTGCGGAGCTGGTACAACATCACCGGCAGACGAAGATCGGCAGGGATGAAATGGAAGGCTGGATCAATTTTCGCCCGCCGGCCTTGGAGCGATTCGAGGTAGCGATAGCCAAACTCTTGCGTTGGCTCGATGATGGTGCCCTCGCCAAAATCATTCCACGTGGCGATCTGGATAATGCGTGCCTTGCCGCGCCATGCCCGGTCCAGCGTCTGCTCAAAGGTCTGGCCGTTTTGATCGTCTAGATACCCGTAGCTGTCATGCAGGCCGGCTTCCCGGTAGATGTCATGAAACTTCGGGAACACCGCCGCGATGATGGATTCTCCTTTGGCCGCTCGTCGGTCGAGATCGTTGAGGTATTGATTCCAATCGGCCGGAGCCAGCCGTTTGCCGTCATGCACCGGTGGCCAGCCGAAGGCACCGGAGCCGGGAAGTCGGGAGGTGAGATGCGGCAGGGCGTAGGTGGCAGGTGCCGGCCTCAGTCCGTTCGTTAGCTGCGGCCATTGGGCGGCTGTAAAATGTTGCGGGCCGAAGACCAGCAACAACGGCCGATCGTCGTTTTGCACGTAAGCCGGGTCCCGAAACCAATTCGTTTGCAGCCAACGCATCACTTCCTGCCCATGCGGCACGTCTTGCGCGGTCGGGAGGACCTTGTCGGCGACCATGTGTTTCACGGTTTGGTCCTCGTAACACACGGCGAATTTCAGGCCGGCGCGTTTGAGGTGCTTGATGAAATGCTGCGAGTTGCGATGGATGACCGCGTAATCGTTGTGCTTACGTATGCCGTACCAGTCGAGAATCACGCCGTCTATACCGGCGAATTTCATCAATAGCGCATGACACTCAAGGGCATGCGGATCGTTCGAATCGTATGCGCCAATCAGCGGCCGATAATGCGAGGCCAGTTCGCGCCGGCCCTGGACGACTTTGTCCGGCTGAAACTTGTTCATCGTCCAGTGCCAGCCCCACCGGTCGCTTACTGCCTTGGATTCGTACCAAGGCATGTAATGCGCAAGCACTAGTTTACGCTCAGCGGCTGTGCCGGGGAGGGAAAACCACAGCAGCGCGATGAACCCCAACCAGCGCATTATTCCACCCGCAGAATGCGTTTGGCGGTGTATTCACGGCCGTACATATCGCGCGTGACGGCCTCGAGTAGGTGGGCGCCCTTGGGAAGCTTGGCGGGCAGGGGGCCTTTCCAGAGATGATACGAATCACGCGCGGGGTTCAGCTCGGGTGACACCTTGGCGAGTTTTTCCGCGGCGTGCAATTGCACGTAATATGGATCCGGTTCGATCGTTTTTTTCAGCGGCGTCCATTTGCCACCGTTCACGCGCAGTTTCACAGTGGATTTCTCAGAACCGGCAAACACATTCACATACACGGACGTCCTGGCCAAATCAGCGGCGGCGAGCGCCACGGGCGCGTGGATGCGTAGCTGGTGGTTGGCGGGGAACCGCGAGGCCTTGAAGTCGAAGGTGGCCTTGGCGCCGTCGAAGGTGATGATCGAATAGCCGTTGGGCGCGCCGTCGCGCATGGTCGTGTGCGGAATACCGCGTTCGTCATTGGCCCCTTTCCACCACGTGCCGCTCACGGTGACGTTGACGATGTGATGATGCGGTTTCGCTCCCATCCAGCCGTCGCCTCGGTCAATAAACTGGTGCGCCTGCCAGTGCGTGTGGCCGGAAATGCTCAATGTGTACGGGCGCTTTTCGATTAAGCGATACAGCGCTTGCCGATCGCCCGTGCCGGTGAGGGGGATATGCATCATCAGCATAACCAGCCGATCTTTCGGCACACGCGCGATGGAGGCTTTCACGAAGGCGAGCTGCCGCTTGCCAAACGCGCCGCGGTAGGCCGATCGCTTGCG
>DPAW01000381.1:1498-12171 GCA_003517285.1 Verrucomicrobiales bacterium | reverse complement strand
CAGTTTCATCCCGAAAAGAGCCAGAAAGTGGGCCTCCAACTGCTCACGAACTTTGCAAATCTCATCTAGCGGACTTGCCCACCGCCGCCCGCGTTGCTATAATGAATTCTCAACCATTATTGATTATGGCATACGAACTACCCGATCTCCCCTACGCGCATGACGCGCTGGAGCCGCACATTGATGCGCAAACCATGGAAATTCACCACGGTAAGCATCACGCCACCTACATCGCCAAACTCAACGCCGCGCTCGAAGGCCACGACGATCTCGCCGGGAAGAGCATCGAAGAACTGGTAAGCGACCTAGACGCCTTGCCAGAAGCCGTGCGCGGCGCTGTACGCAACAACGGCGGCGGCCACGCAAACCATTCACTGTTCTGGACCATCATGGGCCCCGGCGGTGGCGGCGAGCCGACTGGCGACCTCGCTCAGGCCATTGAGTCTGAACTGGGCGGTTTAGATAAATTTAAGGAAGACTTTGAAGCCGCTGGAGCCACGCGCTTTGGCAGCGGCTGGGCTTGGCTGTGCGTCCATGACGACGGCAGCCTGTGCGTGTGCAGCACACCGAACCAAGATACGCCACTTATGGACGGCCGTACGCCGATTCTCGGCTGTGATGTTTGGGAGCACGCCTATTACCTGAAGTACCAGAACCGGCGCCCGGATTACTTGAAGGCATTCTGGAGTGTAGTGAATTGGGACGCAGTGGCCGCCAATTACGCCGCCGCGAAAGGTTGAGCCAATTAACCCAAAACAATTCAAGCGGGTAGGGCAACCTACCCGTTTTTTTTATGGCAAATACTTCCGCGGAATCTCTGCGCCAGCCACGTAGCTGAGCTGTGCGATATTGCACATCTGATACACGTTGATCCGGAAATCCGGGCAGGTACTCACCAGACAATAGGCGTCCGTCGGCGTGAACCCGTAGTCATCCACCAGCCACGCCATCAAATGCTGCGTCGCTGTGTCCACCGCCACCTCGAGTGGGCGGGCTGTTTGAACGGCAACCAGAGCGTCCGGTTTTTCAATGCGCACAAACGGTAGCTTCTTCTGTTTGATGAGTTCGAAATACAAACGCACGGTGCCGTAAGTCTCTGCAGCGGTGCCGGTGTATTCCGTATCCCCTTGACTGGCGTGCAAGTCGCCCAAATAGAACAGGGCGCCGTCATGGTATACCGGCATTAAAATCCGATTACCTGCCGCCGCATCGCGCATATCCAGGTTGCCTCCCCACGCGCCTTGACCATCGATACTGGCACGCACTTCACGATCCGGGGCCGTGCCGAGAGTGCCAATGAAAGGCGTAATAGGCCAAGAGATAGAATCGCTGAATTGCAATGTGCCATCCTGCATGGTGCCACTGGCACCCGGTGTGTGCGGAAAAATCTTGGTGGTATATTCGCTCGATAATTCCGGCCAACGCGTGGATTCACCCAACGGACCGCGCTTCGGCCCCACCGCCACCCACGAATAATCTGCCACCTCTACCTCCTCAATGCAGGCCACCAACACATCACCTCGTTCCGCGCCTTCAATATAAACCGGCCCGGCAATCGGATTAGCCATCGGCGGCGAGCGATCAAACCCCCGGCGGTTTGCCGGAATCGCCTTATCCTTCGGCGTCTTGAAGAACCCCGTGCTCGCATCCCACGTTTCGATTGCGATGGTTTCCCCTTCGCTTACACGCAACAGCGGCTCATCACGCCAATCAAAGGCGTATTTCTTGGCCCGATCCTGGACGATCGTTTGCATTAGCGTTGCACCGCTTTCGGTCTGGGACGGTTCTTGTATTTCTCGTACAACCGCGTGTGACGGCTCTCAAGACTCACTCGCTTACCAGCAATCCACATTTGCTTCACGTTCGAGCGGATATCAAACAAGTCGCCATCTACCGCAATGAACGTGGCCTCCTTGCCTGCGGTGAGGGAGCCCAGTTGTTTATCAACCCCGAGCATCTCGGCAGGATGCAATGTAATGCTTCGCAAGCCCGCTTCCCGTGACAATCCATAAGCCATGGAACGTGCGGCGGCGTAGGTAATGTTGCGCACTTCCGTCGCGCCCCAATTGCCCATGCGCACACTATGGGCCACCTTGACGCCTGCTTTATGCAACACGCCGGCAGCCTGGAAATTGACTTCATGGGAATCAGTGTCTCGCTGCGGCAGACGGAAAACATTATCAAGCACGACCGGCACCTTTTCCTTGGCCAATAAATCCGCCACCCGCCAGGCATCAAGTCCGGCCGCAATGATGATGCGGTAGCCGCGGCGTTTAGCCCAAGCCACGGCACTGGTGATTTGACGCTCGTAATTCGCGTGCACCATGATTGGTTGTCGGCCGGAAATAGCCTCCAGAGTGCTTTCCCATGAGGGGATGGTTTCGAAACCCTCCTGTCCAGCATGGGCCGTGCGGGCTTTCCCGTAGGCTTCAGCTTGGTCAAAGAACTGATCAATGGCGCGCAGTTTCCTTTCCCGCTCCTTCGCTTGATCTTTTGGTGATTTGAAATTATCGGGGTCACGCAAAGCTGATTTCGACGTGGGGTTAATGGACAGAACGGGCCACATAATGTGCAAGGCGGCGCGAGGTTTTACGGCCATGTCCTCAACACCCCAACCAGCAGTTTTAATCAGTCCGGAAGTGCCCGTGACCACACCGCCCAGCGGCGCGACCAATGCATGGGTGAATCCATTGGCGCGTGCCACCGGGATTAATTCCGAATCGGGATTAACAGAAATCCATGCCTCCACGTCCGGCGTGAATCCCCCAACTTCGGTTGTGTCTTGTGTCGCGCGCACAGCGTTGATCTCAGTCAAGCCTAGCGAAGTGGTAGCGGCAATTAGGCCGGGGTAGAGTTGTAATTTTCCGAGATTGACCGTTCTAGCATTCCGGGGCACCTGCACCATTTTGCCTACGGCCGTGATGCGGTCGCCCTGCACAAGCATTTGCCCATTTTCGATGACTCCTTGGTCAGCGGTATGAATAACGGCTGCCTGATAAAGAACGGTCTCGGCGGCCACCGCAACGCAAGCGGCAAGGTGGATAGTGAAATATTTCATGGCTTGGCCTTTCGGCATTCGTAGCAATTATTAAGCGTGTGGGCCTTTTCCATGGCTCGCCGGAAGAAGGCGGCTCGCGCCGCTAAGCCTGCGTTTTCATTGGGTTTCTTTTTTTGCGCCTTGGCCAATAAGGCGGCGCGTTCATCTGCCATCGCCTCGAATCGGGCAGCGGCCTTGGCGCGATCGTAATACTGCCTGCCTTCGATCCAAGTTTCATCGCACAACGTCTGCGTATCCAGCGGGTGACCGTTCCAAATGACAAAGTCCGCATCCTTGCCTACTTCCAATGATCCAACCCAACGGTCGATACCCAGTTGCTTGGCGGGATTCAGAGTAACGAACTTCAGCGCCTCAGTCTCCGAGATGCCGCCGTATTTTACCGCCTTGGCCGATTCCAGATTGAGGCGACGCGCCAAGTCGGATGAATCAGAATTAAAGCTGACCACCGCGCCCCGTTCATGGAGCAGGGCGCCGTTGTAAGGGATAGCGTCGTACACTTCGAATTTGTAGGCCCACCAGTCGGCAAAACTGGAGGCTCCAGCGCCATGTGCGGCGATTTCATCGGCAATCTTATACCCCTCCAGCACATGCTGTAGGCTTCCCACACGAATCCCAAATCGTTCCATGGTGCGGAGAAAAACCAGCATTTCATCCTGCCGATACGAATGGCAATGAATCAACCGCTCGCCACTGAGGATTTCCCCGAGCGCATCCAGTTCCAGATTCCGTCGCACCGGCGGCCCTGTAGCGCGATTGGCACGTTGCTCGGCAAGGTATTGGCGCGCTGCGGTGAAGCGATTGACGAAAAAGGTTTTCACCCCCATGCGCGTCTGAGGGAAACGCGTAGTCTTTTTGTCACCCCAGTTGGATTGTTTCACATTTTCGCCCAACGCAAATTTGATGCCCGCCGGTGCCTTGGAAAAAATCATGTCATCCGGCAAAGCACCGTGCCTGAGTTTGATCACGGCGTTCTGTCCCCCGATCGGGTTTGCGGATCCGTGCAGCAAGTTGGCCGCGGTTAATCCGCCGGCTAATTGGCGGTAGATGTTTTCCGTCTCGGAGTTCACCACATCAGCAATCCGCACCATGGCAGTGGAGGGCAGGGTGGCTTCATTTACACCCCCGAGAATCATGCTGTGACTGTGGCAATCAATCAGCCCAGGCGTGACATGCTTCCCCGTCGCATCGATGATGATTCCGTTAAAGGGAATCGGCGCACCGATATCTGGGCCAATCGCCGCAATTCGACCATCAGCGATTCGAACGGATGCATTGGTGATTACCCCTGACGGACCGCTTGTCCACACTGTGGCGTTGAAAATCAAAATGCTCGCTGGCTCCTTGAGCACGCCACGATATTTTCCGGGAATCTTCGCTGCCCGCGGAGCGGGCTCGGCGGAAGTCTCGGTTTTGCCAGAATCCTCCTTTTTCTTTTCCTTGGGATCGTTCACGTAATGTCGACCTTCGATCCATACACTGGAAACTGGTTGGTCCGGATTAAACCAGCTATCGCCATCCACAATCGTCAAATTTGCTAGGCGCCCTTTTTCAACAGTTCCCAGATCCGCCTGCGCGCCCAACAACGCCGCTGGCTCCGTGGTCAATGCGGCCAAGGCGACATCTTCACTTAAGCCGCGCTGAATGGCTTGCTGAATGTTTTTGCGAAACGATTTGTGATCGCCCAAGCCATGCAAGGTGAAAGAAAAAGGGCGCTTGTTTTTCGCCAACAACGCCGGCACTTCCGGTGCCCAATCCCAAGCGCGCAGTTGATCGAGTGATACTTGATCCCAATCTTGTTCCTCCGGCAAATCTGGCACAGCCGGGAATATCACTGGCACAATGTACGGCAGGTCAAATTGCTCCAGAATTTCTGGTCGCCGCCATTCCTGACCGGTTGCCACGAACACCGGATCAAATTCCAACTCCTTTGCCAACTTCGCCATACGGGCAGTCATGAGCACGCTGCCGGGCTCGACTGCCACACGTTGTTTGGATTGGGCGCGCAGCACTGAATTCAATGACTCCAACGCGGGGTTATATTCAGGACGCAGGCCGGCTGGATTTCGGCGTGCCCAAGTTCGCATCGCCTCGTGATGGCGTGCGTCGAGTACGGTTTGGCGAATTGCAGCGATGACTCCCATCAAGGAATGCGGATAATCTTTGGCGGGCTCCAACGCCATATGCTGAAGCGTCTGTGGCCGCAGCAGCAGTTGGTTTGGATCGCCATCTCCCAATAAAGCCAAGGCGCTGTTACCTCGAATGATTCCCTGAGCGGGGATGAAATTCGCAGTTGTGAATCCAAGTTCTCGCAAGTCTGCAAAGGCTTTGGCATCAGGCGTGAAATCATTTGAAATTCTTTTCTGGGGATGAATCTCGGCAATCTCGTAGCCAGGCCCCTTACCACCCATGTCTTCCTTGGTGTTGGGCACGCCCTTAAAGTTGATGCCCGCGCGCGCCTCGATTGGGACAATCCAGCGGTTCGAAACCGGCTTAGCCTTGCCTTCTCCAAGCGAAAGATAGGGATCAATGAACCCGGCATAAATGGTTTTGCCCTTCATCTCCCAAACACGGGCGTCGGCAGGAATGCCCGGCTTATCTTTGGGTAACACATCCTCAATACGCCCGTTACGAATCAAAACGGTGGCGCCTTCAACCACCAAGCCGGGCTTCACCACAACACGGCCGCCCATCAGCGCATGAGCACCATAGGGCAGGGGAGTTTCACCCGGCGGCCGGATCTCGGCGGTTGTTCCGGTGTGAACAATCAAACACGACACGACGGCGATCCATCGGAAAAGCATTGGGCAACGTTAGGGCCCGCACAAGGCAAGGGCAACGGATTTGTTTGCGGCGTTTCCCACGCTTAGGTAACGTGCGCGCCCATGGCAAACTCAGGATCATTTCGGCTGGGCGTACTTGGCTCAGGCCGCGGTTCCAATTTCGTCGCGATCGCCGAAGCCGTAAGCCGTGGCGATGTGGCGGCGGAGGTAGCTACTGTCATTTCTGATGTGGAAAACGCCGGTATTTTACAGCACGCAAAGCAGCTAGGAACCCCCGGTCAGTTCATTCATCCGGGACAGTACCGCACAAAACTTGATGAGGGTGCCGAGCAGGCTTACATCACCGCTCTGCAGTCAGCTCAGGTTGACCTCGTGGTACTGGCCGGTTTTATGCGGATTTTGAAGGGCGATTTTTTGCGGTCATTTGAAGGGCGCGTTATCAATATCCATCCCTCGCTCCTGCCTTCCTTTCCTGGTCTGGAAGCCTGGAAGCAGGCGCTGGATTACGGCGTCAAGCACACCGGCGCCACTGTCCATTTTGTTGATCAGGGAATTGACTCGGGCGCCATCATCGCTCAGGAAACTGTGCTCGTGCTGGATGAAGACACCCCGGAGACACTGCTTAAGCGAATTCAATGTGCCGAACACCACATCTATCCGGCGTCCATAGCCGCCATTGCCCGCGGGGAAGTGGAAATTAAAGGTCGTCGCACGGTTCGCCGGGTATTTTGAACAGCCAAAAAAAGGAAAAAAAGATTCGCTTTTCCGCCCTGACAGTGGCAAACCATCCCGCCCGCGTGATGGGCCTAAAGTGCTTTTTCGTTTCCCAGGCGCGAGACATCTCCGGATGAGCAAAAAGAAGAGACAACTCCGTTTTGGTTTGCCTAAGGGCAGCCTGCAGGATGCCACGGTTGAAAAGCTGGCCAAGGCCGGCTGGAACGTGCGCGTCAGCAGCCGCTCGTACCTGCCGTACGTGGATGACACGGACCTCGAGATCCGCACCATCCGCGCGCAGGAAATGAGCATCTATGTGGAGCGTGGTTATCTCGATTGCGGCATCACGGGCCTCGATTGGATTCAGGAGAACAATTCCAAGGTTCAGGAGGTTGGCGAATTTCTCTTCAGCAAAGCCACCCGCCGGCCCGCCCGCTGGGTCTTGGCTGTCCCGGAGAAATCCAAGATCAAATCCGTCAAGGACCTCGAAGGCAAACTGATCGCCACCGAGGTTGTCGGCATGACCAAACGCTGGCTTAAGAAACACGGCGTCAAGGCGGACGTCGAATTTTCTTGGGGTGCCACTGAGGTGAAAGCGCACGAACTGGTCGACGCCATTGTGGAAGTCACCGAAACCGGCAACAGCCTGCGCGCCAACAACCTCCGCATTGTGGAGGAATTAATGAGCAGCACCCCGCGCCTGATCGCCAATAAGACTTCTTGGAAAGATGGCTGGAAGCGCGACAAGATTGAAACGATGGCCATGCTCCTGCGCGGCGCCATCGATGCGGAAACCAAGGTCGGCCTCAAGCTGAATATCCAGCAGGACAACCTTGAGAAACTCCTGAAAAATCTTCCCTCCCTGCGTAATCCCACCATCAACCAACTTGCCCAGGATGGCTGGGTCGCCGTTGACACGGTGATTGATGAGCACGTGGTGCGCGAAATTATCCCGGAATTGAAAGCAGCCGGGGCCGAGGGAATTGTTGAATACCCGCTCAATAAAGTGGTCTACTAAGCTTTCACGAAGGAACAAACCGAACAATATGGGATCGTTAAAGAAACGGCGCAAAGCCAAGATCAACAAGCATAAGCGGAAAAAGGCCTCCCGGGCCAACCGCCATAAGAAACGTAAGTGGTAGACCTTCGGGCTTAAGCCCGTGTCCACAATTTGCGCTTTCCCAAGCTCAATGGATGTGCCCCAATACCGGGGTTTATGAGAATTGCGTTCGGATACCTTGCTCCGGTTTTCGTGGCTGCACTGCTGCACACAGGCTGCGCCCTCCCGCCGGATCCTCCTGCCCATCAAACCCTAGGCCCCGCACTGGAACAAAGCGGGCTGATTGAGCGCGCCGAAAATGTCTCCAATGACCCACCGGCTAAAGAGTTAACTCCGGAAGAAAAAGAGGCCGCCGAAGACGCCAAGATGGAGCGTCGCATTAAGGCCATGGCTCATTACGCGGCGGCCACCGCGCATCGCGAGCGCGGCGAAAACGACGAAGCTCTGGAGGAATATTATCAAGCTGCTCTAGCCGATCCCACCGATCAGAAGGTTATGATGGAAGTCGTACAGCTGTTGGTGATGTCCCGAAAACAGGACAAAGCCTTTAAGCTGCTAATCGAGGCCACCAAAAACCCGGCCGCACCCGCAGAACTCCATGCGCTGCTCGCCGCTACTTACCTGGAGAAGAAAAAACCCGAACTCGCCCAAGCTGCCGCCAAGCACGCAATCAAGAAGGCGCCTAAATCCATTGTCGGCTACAAGACGCTCATGCAGGTATTCCGATATGAAATGCGGCAAGGCGCCAAGCGCACCAAGCAAATCCGCGAAGTTCTGGATCAAGCCCGCCAGCAGGAAGGGGTCAGTGTTCCGTTTCAAGTGGAACTCGCGCTAATGATTGCCGGCTATCTCTCTATCGATAAGGAATCAGGCAAAGAACTGAAGCCAGAAATCCGCAAGTTGTTGGACGACGCCTGGAATACCAAACCCAAACAACCCATTCTCCTTGAGCAAATTGCCCGAGGCTACCGCATTGCTGGCGCCCACAAGGAAGCCGCCAGCGCAATGGAAGCGCTGCTAAAGGCTTTACCCAATAACCCTATGGTGCTGCTAGAAACCGCCCGCGAACACGCACTCGGCGGTGACATGGAGCAGGCCAAGACGCACCTCGAGGCATTGACCCGCAAATTTCCCCGCGTTTGGGAAGGTCACCAGCTCCGTGCCGCCGTAGCCATGGATGAAGAGGATTATTCCATCGCGGTGAAACATTACCGCGAAGTCATCAAGCTCAATCGTAAACTGGAGTCAGTTCATTACGACCTTGTTGCAGCCCTGCTGGCGGATGAAAACATTGACGCCGCCCGCAACGCCCTGACTCAGGCTGAGTCTCAATTCGAGGCAAACTTCATGCAGGCCTATTTCGGCGCTATGATTCATCTGGAAGAAAAGGACTACCTCAAGGCCCACGAAACCCTGCTCACCGCCGAGGCGCGCGCGAAAAAGGGTGAGCCCGAACGACTCACGCACATTCTTTATTTCCAACTCGGCTCCACAGCCGAGCGCGCCAAGAAATATCAGGATGCCGAAAAACATTTCCGCCAATCCATCAAACTGAAGCCCGACTACGCCACATCACTGAATTACCTCGGCTACATGTGGGCCGACCGCAATGAAAACCTCAAGGAAGCCGAGGAGTTCGTCCGGCGCGCTTTGAAGGTGGATGAAGACAACCCAGCCTACCTCGACAGCCTGGCATGGATCCATTACCGCCGTGGCGAATTCAAGGAAGCCCTAAAGATTCAACTCAAGGCCCTAAAACACAGTGAGGAGCCGGATCCCGAAATCCTAATGCACCTCGGCGAAATTTATATTGCCCTTGATGATCCGAAGCGCGCCCAAAAATATCTAAAACAAGCTGACGCTATCGAAGATACTCCCGACGACATTAAAGCCAAAATTAAGGCTAAGTTGAAGGGCCTGAAATAGCCCCGTGGACTACCAGTACACCAAACATTACTCGGTCGAGGAAGCGTGCGATTTACTGCCCACCTTACGAAATTGGTTTGAGGAAATTGACGCACTGACCGATCGCATTCGCGAGTTTGACGAATTTCTGGCGCCACGCACGAATCAGGGCGAGGATTTGGGCGGCACGGCGCCAAACCAGATGATCCGGGACATGGCCCGCGTGCACGCCATTTTGGGCGTCTTTCATGAGCGGGACATCCAAATAATGGATCTCCAAAAAGGCCTCGTAGGCATCCCAGCATTACTCGATGAACGGGAGGTGTTTCTCTGCTGGGAACGCACCCAGCCCGACATCACGCACTGGCACCCTCTAAATGCCGGTTATGACGATCGCAAACCTCTTTGGAGCTAATCATTCTTAGGGTTGATTCCCTCGCTAGATTTTGTATAAATCCCGCCCCGTTTCAGGGCAGGATAAAACATCTCGTTAATAAATACGCATGATTAAAGTCCAAAACCTCAGAAAATCCTTCGGCACTAACGTGGCCGTTGATGACCTTAGTTTCGAAGTCAAGAAAGGCGAAGTTCTCGGCTTTCTTGGCCCAAATGGCGCCGGAAAATCGACCACAATGAGAATGATCACCGGCTATATTACACCCGATAGCGGTGACGCGATTTTGGGCGATCACAGTATTGTAGACGAACCCGAGGCGGCCAAATCTATCATCGGCTATCTCCCAGAAAACGCACCATCCTATCCGGACATGGACGTTCAAGGGTTCCTTCGATTTGCTGCCGAAATTCGCGGCATGGATGGAACCGAGCGCGACAAGTCTGTGGATCACGCCATCGAAGTTTGCTCTCTGGAATCCGTTCGCCGCCAAAACATAGACACGCTTTCAAAGGGATTTACCCACCGCACCTGCCTCGCGCAATCCATTCTGCATGACCCAGAGGTATTGATTCTTGATGAGCCCACTGACGGACTGGACCCCAACCAAAAACACGATGCACGGCAATTGATTAAACGTCTAGGTGAAACCAAGGCTATTATTTTTTCCACACACATTCTCGAAGAAGTGGAGGCAGCTTGTTCCCGTGCCATCATAATTGATCAAGGCCGGATAGTAGCAAATGGAACACCTGAAGAATT
>DPAW01000381.1:0-1116 GCA_003517285.1 Verrucomicrobiales bacterium | reverse complement strand
AAGCAAAAGGAGGCCGCCTAATGAACCAAAGTCCAATGCGCAATATCCTAGTCGTTGCCAAGCGCGAATTCAGTGCGTACTTCACGACACCAGTCGCCTACGTATTCCTAGTAACCTTCCTGCTATTAGCCGGCTTTTTCACCTTCATGGTCGGGCAGGATTTCTTTTCCCGCAATGAAGCTTCGCTCGGTTCCTTTTTCCTATGGCACCCGTGGCTATACCTTTTCCTGGTGCCTGCAATCGCTATGCGTTTATGGTCCGAGGAGGCTCGCACGGGAACACTAGAGCTACTGCTGACGCTGCCCATAACCACTGGTCAGGCGGTGATCGGTAAATTCCTTGCGTCTTGGGCCTTCTTGATCCTGTGTTTAATTCTCACATTCCCGATTTGGCTGACTCCTGTATACCTAGGTGATCCGGACAACGGAGCAATTCTCTGCGCCTATTTCGGAAGCGCACTGATGGCTGGCGCCTATCTTGGTATTGGCTCCATGACTTCTGCGATCACTAGCAATCAGGTTATCAGTTTCGTGATGTCCGTCGTGCTTTGCTTGTTCACAATACTTGCCGGATTCCCCCCGGTTACTGATTTCATTCAGGGGCTTTTCCCCGGCAATGAAGCTGTTGTGGGCTTGGTGGCAAATATGAGTGTCATGACGCATTTTGAAGCCCTGCAGCGAGGCGTATTCCAACTTAAAGACGCTCTCTTTTTCGTCTCCCTCATTGTCGTGACCCTTGTGATCACCACAGCAATTATCCGGGCAGGCCAAGAAAACAAACCCAGCCAAGCTATTGGGATGACTGGTGCGCAAGTAGCCATTCTCTTTGCCGCTCTGGTTCTCGTGAACGGCTTTGCTTATACCACAAGAGCGAAGGTGGATTTCACCGAAAACAAAATCCACACCTTATCTCCCGGCACAAAAAATATCCTGAAACGCGTTGCTGAAGAACGTGGTGAAGATCCTGATGCGTTCAAGATCGAGGCGCGGCTATATTTCACCCGAGGCGAAGATCGAGTGTCGGTATTTGTTCGCCAATACGCCGAACGGGTAACTGAACTTCTTAAAGAATACCAAGAGGCCAGCTCGGGCTCCCTAGTTTTCAATGAAATCAACC
>DPAW01000064.1 GCA_003517285.1 Verrucomicrobiales bacterium | reverse complement strand
GTCTCCGGCTCAGTTTCCGTCTCGGATAAAGAATCCAGCTTGGCTTCGTCCACCTTGGGTGTTTCGGGCTCGGCCGCCTCAGCCTTTTCCTGTGCGGCCGGCTGGGCGGCTTCCTTGTCAGCCAAACGCTCGAGCATTTTTTCAGCCTGAGTGGGCACGGGCTCATCCGCCCGAAGAAACTCGGCCACTTCACTGCCGGAAGTAGCGCCAGAGGTTTCATCCGAAGCCCGCGCTTCCTCAACGACGTTAAGAAAAAGGCTCTCCAAATTCTGGCTTGGATTATCCACGCGAATGGACTCCCTATCCACGTGGCGCCCCATCACCTCCAACACCTCCTTCTGGGCCATCTCGCTGAGGGCCGGCACGGTGAATTGCACCGAATCTCGCTCGGTCAACAACTCCTCCAATGTGCCATATTGCTGAACCTTGCCGCCATAGTATATCACGGCGCGGTCGCATACATCCTCCACATCCGCCAGCAAGTGGCTCGATAGAATCACCGTCTTGCCTCGGCCTTTGAGGTTCAAGATTAAATCTTTAATTTCCCGACAACCCACCGGATCCATTCCCGCGGTAGGCTCATCTAGAATCACCAAATCAGGATCATTGATGAGTGCCTGTGCCAACCCAATCCGGCGCTGCATGCCTTTGGAAAATTCACCGACCGTCCGCATCTGCACGCCCTTTAATCCCACCATCTCCAGCAACTGCTCCGAGCGGCGTTTTTTCTCTTCTCCATCCAAGGCAAAGAGACCGCCGAAAAAATCCAGTGTTTCCGCAGAGTTCAAATACCGGTAGAGATAAGATTCCTCGGGCAGATACCCAATGCGTTCCTTAGTTTTTACATCCCGCGGCGAACGGCCAAAGATACGGGCCACGCCACGCGACGGATTCAACAGTCCCAGCAACACCTTAATGGTGGTGGATTTACCGGAACCGTTGGGTCCCAGCAACCCAAACACCTCGCCCTTGCGCACTTCAAAGCTAACGTCATTGATCGCCTTGGCCTTGGGGCGGCCCCAAAAATCGCGGAACACTTTTTCCAACGACCGCACCACCACCACATCATCGGACTGGGTCACCCCGGCCTGCGTTTCCTCGGAAGCTTGTGTTGCCGTTTCCATCTTTTTTCCTTTTAGGCAGCAGCCGTGGCCACTTCACCGGATTCCTCGGCGACCTCTGCTGGTTTCGATTCGTCACCCGAATCCTCAAATGCCTCGAACTCCTCGCCTTCCCGCACCAATCGGGCGCTGTTAAACACCACGAAGAGCGACCCCAATACATTCAACATTGCCGCCAGCACCGGCGTAATAATATTCAGCGCCGCCAACACCAGCCCTACAATCACGAACAGCACGCCAAAAATGAAATTCTGGTTGATCACCGAACGCGTCATGCGCGACAGGTGCATCAGGAACGGCAGCCGCCGCAGGTCGCTATTCATCAAAGCAATGGTGGCACTTTGGATGGCCACGTCGCTACCCGCTGCGCCCATGGCGATTCCAATATCGCCAGCTTTCAATGCCGGCGCATCATTCACCCCATCTCCCACAAACGCCACTTTGTAGCCGCGGGCTCGTAAATCCTCAACGTACTTCACTTTCTCAGCCGGAAAACAATCGGCCTGTACATTCTCGCAGCCTACCTCCGCCGCCACACGTTCGGCCACCGGGGCGCGGTCACCCGAGACAATCGCTAGGCGTTTCACACCCTCAATACGCAGTTCGTTTAGCGATTCCGAAGCTTCCGCGCGAATTTCATCCGTCATCCCAACCCAGCCAATGAACTGGCCATCACGCGAGACATGCACCAAGCTGTATCCCTGCGCCTCATCCAAATCCACCGACCCAGCGATATCCCCGGCAACCTCGTTCTCCTCGAGCCAAACCTGTCGGCCCACCAACACCTTGGCGCCGTTCACCTCAGCGCTTACGCCTTTGCCAGCGGTTTCCCCAAAATCATTGGGCTCAACCAGATCTACCCCCGCCTCCTGCGCCAGCGCCATGATTGCCTTGGCCGTGGGATGGTTGGAGTACTGTTCTGCCGAAGCGGTCAACAACAACAGTTCGGCCGGCTTCACGCCTTCCACCGGCGACAACCGGCTCACCTTCAGTGTGCCTGTGGTGATGGTGCCTGTTTTATCGAAGATAAATGCATTAATGCGTGCGGCTAATTCGATGTCACTCACCTGTTTGATCATGATGCCCAATCGGGACGCGGTCGCCACCGCGGCCACCATCGCCGTGGGAGTTGCCAAAATAAAGGCCACCGGGCTGGACACAATGAACACTGAAATCACTCGGTTTAAGTCCTGCGTAAACGCCCAAACCAACGCGCCAATCACCAGTACCAGCGGCGTGTAAAAGCCCATGTACTGATCCACGATTTTCTCAAAACGCGTCTTGGATTGAGCCGCCTGCAGGATCAATTCGCGCACGCGGCCAAACTCCGTTTCCACTCCCACTTTGGTGACCTTCACCTCCAACACGCCATCAATATTGATCGTGCCTTGGAACACCGCATCGCCCGGCTTCTTATCCACCGGCAAGGACTCGCCCGTGATATTAGCCTGATTGATCGAACCGCTGCCGGTCAGGATATCACCGTCTGCTGGCACATTATCGCCGGGTCGCACTCGAATACGATCTCCCACCTGTAAATCATTAGCCGAAACTTCCTCTTCCTTACCGTCCCCAAAAATTCGACTAGCCTTGGTCGGCGCACGCTCGAGCAGGCGGCGAATGGCTTCCTGCGCGCCTGATGCCGTGCGGGACTCAATCATCTCCGCCAGTAACATGAAGAAAGCCACCAAACCGGCCGCGTGATAATCGCCATGAGCAAACGTAGCCAACACCGCGATGGAAACAAGCTCGTTGGTCGTCAATAAGCCCTGTTGTAAATCTCGAACCGTGGT
>DPAW01000047.1 GCA_003517285.1 Verrucomicrobiales bacterium | reverse complement strand
AAGTAGAAAATGGAATCGAAAAACCGATCCCACGCGTCACTTCGCACGAACTTGGCCATGCGTTAACGTTAAAGCATCGCCAAGAAGCTACTAATCTCATGGCCAGTGGCACGAGTGGCTGGACCTTGAATGAGGCGGAAATCGAACAATCCCGTGCCGCCGCCCATAAGCTGAAATGGATCCGCCCGGCCAAGGAAATACTGGCGCAGGCTGATGCCCTTTATCTTGACGGAAAACGCCCCAAAGCCCGCGAACAATACCGGCTCATCGCCGGCATCCCCCTGCATTGCCCCGAAACCACCCGGGCCAAACTCCGCCTCAAAACCCGGCCCTAATGTTCTCCACTAAATTGCGCGAACTCCTAGTTTTTCCACAGAAAAAACCGCAAAGCGATTAGACAAACACCGAACACTGCGGCAGGGCGGCTTCTAAGCGGGTAACTTCCTCCAGGGCAATTGGGTTGCCATATAACCAAACCTGTTTCAATTCCGGCAGGGCCGCCAGCGGCATCAATTCAGTGATGCCGTTTTTCTCCAAGTATAAATATCGCAAACCTTGCAAACCCTGCAGACTGTTCAGAGTGTTGAAGCCCGTTTGTGACAGCCCCAGCATTTTCAACCGGGGCAAACGAGCCAAACCTCGGAAGAGCTCATCCCAATCCAGTATTTCCACTTCATCCAGTTTCACTTGCTCCACCGCCGCCCATTGTCCCGCAGTTACCTCCCCTTCGGGCCACATGGAAGTAGCCCGTACCGCGGATTCCAACAACTCCGGCATCGGCTCATCCTTCTTAGTACCCCCAAGGGCAATCCCCGCTGGGGCACCACAATGTGGACACATCATGGCGGTTGTGCTGACCGGCTTGGCACATTCAGCGCAGAGAGTCATGGCCATGCCGCATGCTACCCCAAGAACCGTTGCACAAAAACCCCAATCAAATATGGATCCGATGATGTTCTTTTCACTTTCGCAAGGAGTTGTGATTTTAGGTTGAGTCTAACTCACGCGAAGTAATGAAACTGCTGAGCGATTGACAGCTTCGTGGGCACAGCTAACCTCCAGCCATGCGGATGCTTTTCCTGATGCTGGCTGCCTGGTGCAGTGTTTCGCTTTCGGCCAAAACTGACACCAACCCGCCCAATGTCGTGGTCATTTTTATGGACGACATGGCCTATGCGGATATCGGGCCGTTTGGAGCCAAAAATTTTCCCACTCCACACCTTGACCGCATGGCGAAGGAGGGGCGAAAGTTTACGGACTTTTACGTGACCCAAGCGGTGTGCAGCGCCTCGCGCGCGGGGTTGTTGACCGGTTGCTATAATGTGCGCGTGGGTATCCTTGGAGCGCTGGGCCCCAAGAGTACGCACGGCATCAATTCCAAGGAGATAACGCTAGCTGAACTGTGCAAGCAGCGCGGGTACGCCACGGCCTGTTTCGGGAAATGGCATCTGGGCCATCACAAGGAATTCCTGCCCTTGCAGCATGGCTTCGATGAATATTTTGGCATCCCGTACTCCAACGACATGTGGCCTTACCATCCGGGCGTGCGCCATCTGCCCATGGCTGAGCGTCTCAAAAAATGGCCGCACCTGCCGTTAATCGAAGGCAACCAGGTCATCAACCCAAAAGTCACCAGCAAGGATCAGGAACAGATCACCACCCAGCTCACTGAGCGCTCGGTACGGTTTATCGAAAAGAACAAGGACAAGCCGTTCTTCCTCTACGTGCCGCATCCCATGGTGCATGTGCCGTTATATGTTTCTGATAAATTCAAGGGCAAGAGTAAGGCCGGCTTATTCGGGGACGTGATGATGGAGGTTGACTGGTCCGTCGGCCAAATCCTTGAGACCCTGCGCAAGCACAAGCTCGACAAAAACACGCTGGTCATTTTCACCAGCGACAATGGTCCGTGGCTCAGCTACGGCGACCACGCCGGTTCAGCCGGGCCGTTGCGCGAAGGCAAGGGCACCATGTTCGATGGCGGCTGCCGCGAGAGCGCGCTCATGTGGTGGCCCGGGACCATCCCGGCCGGCAGCGAATGCCACACACCCGCCATGACCATTGACCTCCTGCCCACAGTCGCCGAGTTGATTGGCGCCCGCCTGCCCAAGCACCCAATTGATGGCAAGAGCATCGTACATCTCCTGAAAGGCACCAGCGACACCAGCCCGCACGAGGCCTATTACTTCTACTACGGCCGGCAATTGCAGGCCATTCGCATGGGCAAATGGAAGCTGCACTTCCCGCACGGCTACCGCACCATGGCCGGACGCCCCGGCGGCACCGACGGCATTCCCACCCGCTACAGCCAGGCCAAGATCGGGTTGGCGTTGTTCGACATGGAAAAAGACATCGGCGAAACCACCGACGTTAAAGCCAAGCACCCGGACATCGTGAAACAGCTCCAGGCTCTCGGGGAGAAGATGCGCAATGAGCTCGGGGACAACGGCCGCCCGGGAACTGGTCTCCGCCCTCCCGGTCAGTTGTAAACCCATAAAATTCAGGGGTTTCCGCCCACTTTCCCCGGTCGGATGGCAAAAAAACCATTTACAAACGTGTAACTCTCCTTACCCTTCGCGCCTTTCCATTAGAGTCGCACAACCCAATGCGCGCGAAAATAACCAAAATCTTGGGATGTCTGTTGCTAGGCATCGGCGGTACCCACGCCGCTGCTCAACAACGATCCCCGCAGAATATTCGCCATGCGTACCTCGTCACCGGCGCGCAGACCGCGATTATTTCTGAAACCGACCAAATCCTCTGGCGCTACCCCCGCAACACCCGAGATGGTTGTGTGCTGGAATCCGGCAACGT
>DPAW01000226.1 GCA_003517285.1 Verrucomicrobiales bacterium | reverse complement strand
CCCACGAGAATTGTATTAGCCATAAAACAAAAAACCCCGACAAGCGGGGCAAATACCGGTTGGATTTGCCGTTGGAGAATGAGAGGCGTCCATCGGACTGTCAATCAAATCCCTTCCCGCAGCGTCCGCCGCTGGCTATGCTACGCGCATGCCGTTACCGGCCGATTACCACATGCACACGCCCCTCTGCCGTCACGCCAAAGGCGAGCCGACCGAGTATGCCGCGCGCGCTATTGAAGCAGGTGTGCCGGAGATTGGTTTCAGCGACCACTCCCCCATGCGCGAGGATGATTTCGATGAATGGCGAATGCGAGCCAGTGAATTGACCGAATACGCCGCCAAAGTGAAACAGGCTCGATTGGATCACCCCGCCCTGCCCATTCGCTTTGGATTGGAGGTCGATTTTCTGCCCGGACAGGAACCGTGGATCCGTGAAATGGCCGACCTGCATGACTGGGATTATTTCATTGGCTCAGTCCATTACGTGGGCGACTGGGCGATCGATAACCCGGCCACGCTGAACCAATGGCGTGACCGCGACACCATGGAGGTTTGGTCAGCCTATTTCAAAAATCTGACTGACGCCGCCGCGGCCGGCTTGTTTCAAATA
This sequence comes from Verrucomicrobiales bacterium, assembly GCA_003517285.1. Classification (GTDB taxonomy): domain Bacteria; phylum Verrucomicrobiota; class Verrucomicrobiia; order Limisphaerales; family UBA1100; genus UBA1100. Next base: position 1,959 of record DPAW01000226.1, on the reverse strand, counting down.
ATCGGCCATGCGGATTTGCCCAAAAAATTTGGCTTTGTCCCGGAAGCCGATTGCACGCCGCTATATCGAACCTTCCTGACTGCTTGTGCCGACACCGAAACCTCCATTGAGCTGAATACGGCCGGCTTGCGCAAAGAGTGCGCGGAGATTTATCCGCATCCGGATATCTTGAAGCTCGCCCGCCAACTTGGTGTGCAGATTACATTCGGCTCAGACGCTCACTTGCCGCATGAGGTCGGGGCGGATTTGGATCGGGCCGTAACGCTCGCGCGCGAATGCGGTTACGAAACCTGTTGCCGGTTTGAGAAACGGCAGAAGTCAATGATCGCTATTTAGCGATCCCGCGCTCGCTGGACTCGATGAAGGCTAGCAAATGCTCCAATTCAGAGCTTGATGCAACATCGGCGCGCACCTGTTTCACCGCGTTGGTAAACGTCTGCTCACTGCGAAACAAAATCCGGTAAGCCTGCCGCATTGACCTCTGTGTGTCCTCGCTCACGCCGTTTCGCTTAAAACCTTCCTTATTAAGCGTGCGCGTCGCTGCCGGATTACCATCCACCATCATGTACGGAGGTACATCCTGAACGACTTTGGAGCATCCGCCGATGATCGACATGGTTCCGATTCGGCAGAACTGATGCACGGCGGCAAGGCCGCCCACAATGGCGCGATCCTCCACCGTCACATGCCCGGCCAATGTGCCGACATTGGACATAATGATGTGGTCGCCGAGCTGGCAATCGTGCGCCACGTGCGTATAGGCCAGCAGGTTGTTGTGCGACCCAATCACCGTGGCATCCCCGTCGCCGCTCGCACTGTGGACGGTAACGTATTCGCGAAAAGTGTTATTCGAGCCAATCCGCGTCCAAGTCGTGCCTCCGTTCCATTTTAAATCCTGCGTCCTCAATCCAATCGAGGCAAACGGGTAAAAGGCATTTTCGGAATCGATCTCGGTATGGCCATCAATCACCACGTGCGAATGCAACTCGCAACCGGTGCCTAGGGTTACATTTGGGCCAATCACGCAGTATGGGCCGATGCGACACCCCTCGCCGATTTGCGCGCCCTCCTGGATCACTGCGGTGGAGTGAATCTCGCTCATCACGCCTCGCTGTCGATCAACATGAAGGTTACCAACGCTTCGCTAACCTCCCCACCGTCCACCGAACATTTACCGACAGCCTTGCCGATTTTGCCGCGGGACTTGGTGAGTTCCACATCAATGGTCAGAATATCGCCGGGCAACACGGGCTTGCGCCACTTTACGTTTTCGGCGGCCATAAAATAGGCAAGCTTGCCGATGTTTTCTGCCTTTTTCAGCATCAGAATGCCGGCCACCTGCGCGATGGCTTCGAGCTGAAGTACTCCAGGCATGATCGGGTGGTTCGGGAAATGCCCCTCGAAAAACGGCTCGTTGATGCTGACGTTTTTCTGGGCGACAATATGATTGCCGTCAATGGTGGTCACGCGATCTACCATCAGGAAGGGATAGCGGTGCGGCAACACCTTCATGATCTGGTTAACGTCCAGAATCGCGCCGTCCTGTACAATGGATTCGCGGGCCTTTTCCTCCACCGCCACGTTGGCTTGCCGTTCTTTTTCCGGCGGCGGCGCAAAGGTTTCGGCCGTCTGCTTGGGCTTACGCATTTGAGAAAGAATCCGCCGGGCCATTTCGCAATTGGCCGCGTGACTAGGCTTCACGGCAACGATGTGCGCGCCGATGGGTTTTCCGGTCAGTGAAAGGTCCCCGATGATATCGAGAATCTTGTGCCGGACAAATTCGTTGCTGTAACGCAGCGGCTCGTTGGTGAGCACAGCATCATCACGTATAACAACCGCATTCTCCAAGCTGCCGCCCTTGATCAGGCCGTTTTTAAACAGGTGCTCAATCTCCTCGTAATAACAAAACGTCCGAGCGCGGGAGATATCATTGCGCCAGGTGTCCGGGCTCACTTCGAT
>DPAW01000160.1:22175-23478 GCA_003517285.1 Verrucomicrobiales bacterium | reverse complement strand
CAACTTTTCTTGGCGACGGCCGGCGACGGCCACGGTTGCGCCTTCAGCGGCGAGTCCAAGGGCGATTGCCTCGCCCATGCCTGTGCCGCCGCCTACCACCAATGCGTTTTGTCCGGATAAACTCATGGGCGGGACGATAGCCGCGCCGGCCACACGGTACAACCGCGGATTGCCAAACGGCTTCCACCTTGAAAGACTGGCCACATGAAGCATTTTGTTTTTTTGTTGATGACCGCGCTGGGATTACTGGCGGTCGAGCCGAAGGTGACGTTAGTCTATGGGAGCTGGAACCCAGGCGAAGGCGGTCCGGTGACCACACGGACCAATCCTCTGAAGCAGCCGTTTGGCGTGGATTTCGATGCGCAAGGCAACATGTTCATCGTGGAACTGGCCGGCGGTCGCGTGCACAAGCTGACGCCGGAAAATATTTTTACCACCATCGCGGGGGACGGTAGTAAAAGTTACAAGGGCGACGGCGGTCCGGCTAAGGCGGCGACCTTTAACGGCATGCACAATGTGGCCGTGACGCCAGCGGGCGATGTGTATATTTCCGATTCGTGGAATTTTTGTGTCCGCAAGATCGATACGCGCGGGATGGCGAGCACGGTGGTGGGCACAGGTAAACGAGGCTTTGGCGGCGATGGCGGGCCGCTGCGCAAGGCGGCGTTTACCTTCACCATGTGCATCACGATGAACGCGGCCCATGATAAGATTTACATTGCGGACATTCAGAACCGCCGCATCCGTATGGCGGATTTGAAATCCGGCAAGGTGAGTACGATTGCCGGTAACGGCAAACGCGGCGTGCCGGCGGACGGCGCGCAGGCTGCCGAGGCGCCGTTGGTGGACCCACGCGCGGTGGCACCGGATTCCAAGGGCAATGTCTACGTGCTCGAACGCGGCGGCCACGCGCTGCGGGTGGTGCGGCCGAACGGGAAGATTTACACCGTCGCCGGCACTGGCAAACGCGGCAAACAGGATGGCCCGGGCAAACAGGCCACGCTTGGCGCGCCCAAGCACATTTGCGTGGATGATGCGGATAATGTGTACATCGCCGATGAGGCCAATGACTTGATCCGAAAGTACGATCCCAAGACCGGCGAAGTCTCCACCGTGCTGGGCCATGGCAAGGTGAAGTTGGATTATCCCCACGGCGTCACGTGGGAAAAAGGCAAACTCTACGTCGTGGACACGGGGCATAACCGCATCCTGCGAATCGAAGATTAATTCTCCAGCGTTAACTCGAGGTAGTCGGCGGCATTTTGGTAGCAGATGCGTTGGATCATTCCGCCGACGAGTTCGT
>DPAW01000160.1:2667-21801 GCA_003517285.1 Verrucomicrobiales bacterium | reverse complement strand
GTGCGCCGGAAATATTCGTGACGCGGGAAACTGAGGAACGACCGCGAATCGGTGAGCATTCCCACGAAGCGCGAGAGCAGGCCGGTGTTGGCCAGCGCTTTCATCTGCCATTCCATGCCTTCCTGTTGATCGGCGTGCCACCAGCCGCTGCCGAATTGCAGCTTGCCCGGGGTGCCGCCTTGGAAGTTTCCGATCATGGTGGCAAACGTGAAGTTATCCATCGGGTTGTTGTTGTATAGAATGGTCTTGGGTAGGACGCCGTCCTGTTCGAGGCGGTCGAGGAACGCGCCGAGCGCGGCGGCCTGCGGGCAGTCGCCGATGGAATCGCAGCCGATGTCGGGGCCGATGGTGTTGAAGAGGCGGGTGTTGTTGTTGCGTTGCGGGCCGATGTGCAGCTGCATGGCCCAGCCTTTGGCGGTGTAGAGCCGGCCTAGATGCACCATCACGTGGGCGCCAAATTGACGTTGCTCCTCCGGCGTGGCGGCGCGACCAATGCGGGCTTTGTCGAAGATGCGCGTGGCTTCGGGGGTGCTGGGGAATACATCAAAGCAGTAGGGGAAACTGTGATCGCTCAGGCGCGAACCGATGGCGTGAAAATCGTCCACGCGTTTTTCCAGCGCAGCAAGGAAGCCGGGCAGGGTGTCGGTGGCCACGCCGGCGGCCGAGGCTAGTTTATCGGCCCAACCGTTGAACGCTTCGGGATTGTCGACGTCCCAAGATTTATCTGGGCGAAAGGTCGGGTACACCTTGGTGCGAATGCCGAGCGTGGCAATGGCTTCATGCTGGTCCAGCGAATCCACGGGATCATCTGTGGTGCACAGGGCGCGCACATCGAATTGTTCCAGAATGCCGTGCACGGATAACGCCGGATCACTCAGGCGTTCGGTGGTCTGTTCCCAAATCGACTCAGCCGTATCGGGGCTCAGCAGTTCTGTGATGCCGAAGTAGCGCGCAAGTTCCAGATGCGTCCAGTGATAAAGCGGGTTGCCGAGCGTGTGCGGGATGGTACGGGCCCAGGCGAGGAATTTTTCCTTGGGATCGGCATCGCCGGTGACGACGACTTCAGGTTCGCCATTGGCGCGCATGGCCCGCCATTTATAGTGATCGCCCTCTAGCCACATCTCGCCGAGATTGGTAAAACGCCGATTGTCGGCCACCTCGGCCGGTGGCAGGTGATTGTGGTAATCGAGGATCGGCTCGCTCTTGGCGTACTCGTGGTACAGCCGTTGCGCGGGATCGTTGCCCAGCAAAAAGTCGTCGTGAATAAACGCCATGGAACTCGGTTCGTTTAGGCGAATCGTCCGCAATTGGCGATCCTTTTTCTCGAGGGTAACGGGGCTTCAGCCGGCGAATCGGGTGAATTCGGTTCCTGTCACTCCCAGTTGGGCTTTGAATAAACTGCCGGCGTGCGGCTGTTTTTCTAGGGCCTCTTCACTGAGGTTTTTGCGGGCGCTGGTGATGTACAGCTCATCTAGATTCGGCCCACCAAACGCGCAAGCAGACACCTGACTCACGGGCAGATTCAGCCGGGCCAACTCCTCGCCGGTCTCCGGATCAAGCCGTATCACCCCCCATCCGCCCCAGAGCGCCAACCAGATTTTGCCTTCGCCATCCATCGCCATGCCGTCCGGAAAGGCGCCTTCTTGCGTGACATGATACAACGGCTGCCGATTGCCGATGGCGCCGGTGGCGTTATCAAAATCCCACGCATCAATTCGGCGGGTGGGGCTATCGATGTGATACATTGTGGTTGCATCCGCATTCCAGAGAATGCCGTTGGGGATAGCGTAGTCCGTGGCCATCCGCCCGGCGTGTCCGTCGGCGTGCAGGCAATACATCGCGCCGGAATTGCCCTCCTCACAAATCGGCATGGTGCCCGCCCAGAGGCGGCCGGCGGGGTCGCATTTGCCGTCGTTGAAACGATGCTCCGGTCGGTGCGGTTCCGGATCAATGATGGTTTCGGTTGCGCCGGTTTCCGGATCAAAATAGAGAAACCCTTTTTCCGCGGCCAAGACCAAGCGTCCGTCCTGGGCCAATACGAGGGTCCCGGGCATTTGGCCTATGTTCCACGTGTGATTCGATCCATCAGCGGGGTCGAAGCATTGCACAAGGCATTCCAGAATATCCACCCACCAAAGCACCTTGCGGTCCGCATCCCAGAGCGGTCCTTCGCCTAGAAGCGAGCGGGTGTCCAGCAACAGCTTGGGTTTCTCAACAATCAGGCTCATGGCCGTATGGTCAGGGTAGCCTTTCGGCCTTGCCAGCCCAAACATCAATTGCCTCGCGCAGTTGATGTTTTTTCGCTACAAACCCGCGTCCATTATGAGCGATTCGACTCCAGAAAATCGCGATCCCGCCAGCTTGCGCAGTGCACGCTGGTTTGCGCCGGATGACTTAAGGTCATTTGGGCATCGCTCGAGGCTCAAGGGTATGGGCTGGGCGGATGAAGATTATCGTGACAAACCGATCATCGGCATTCTCAACACCTGGAGCGATCTGAACACCTGTCATTCCCACTTGCGCGAACGTGCTGAGAAAGTGAAGCAGGGCGTCTGGCAGACGGGCGGATTTCCGGTGGAAGTGCCGGTGATGTCGCTCGGCGAAATGTTGATGAAGCCGACCACGATGCTGTATCGCAATCTCCTTGCGATGGAGGCGGAAGAGGTACTGCGCTGTCATCCGATTGACGCCGCGGTACTGATGGGCGGCTGTGACAAGACCACGCCGGCGCTGCTAATGGGCGCAATCTCGGCGGACATCCCGATTATTTATCTGCCCTGTGGCCCGATGTCCACTGCGCGCTGGGGCAAGGAGGCGCTCGGTAGTGGCAGTTCCGTATGGGGATTCTGGGCCGAGCGGCGTGCGGGCAATCTATGCGACGAGGACTGGACGAAATTCGAAAACGCAATTGGCCGTTCGCCGGGCCATTGCATGACGATGGGCACGGCCTCGACGATGGGTGCCATTGCCGAGGCGTTGGGGTTTTGCCTGCCGGGCGCCTCGAGCATTCCGGCGATGGTCAGCGAACACATGCGGATGTCCACCGCCTGCGGCCGCCGAGCCGTAGATTTGGCTTGGGCCAATCTCAAGCCTTCCGATGTGCTCTCGCACGAGTCGTTTGAAAACGCCATCACAGTGGACATGGCCGTGGGCGGATCCACCAATGCCATCGTGCATGTGATCGCCATGGCACGCCGCGCAGGCTTCGATATTTCGCTGGAGGATTTCGATCGCATCAGCCGTACCACACCCGTGCTCGCTAATGTGCGGCCCAACGGGAATGATTATTTGATGGAGGACTTTTACAACGCGGGCGGTCTGCGCGCGTTGATGGCGCAGCTTGGCGACAAGTTGCATGGCGAGTGCCCGACCATCACCGGCCGTTCTATCGCTGAGAATGTTGCCGATGCGGAGTTGATTGATGACGATGTGATTCGCACAGCGGAAAACCCCGTGCAGGCTGAGGGCGGCACGTTTGTGTTGCGCGGCAATCTCGCGCCGCACGGTTGTGTGGTGAAACCCTCAGCTGCGACGCAGGATCTTTTCAACCATCGCGGCTCGGCGTTGGTGTTTGATGATTATCCTGATCTCAAAGCCAAACTGAACGATCCCGAACTGGACGTCACGGCGGATACCGTGCTCGTGCTGCGTAATGCCGGCCCTGAAGGTGGTCCCGGCTTTCCCGAGTGGGGGATGTTGCCGATTCCGGACAAACTGTTGAAGCAGGGCGTGCGTGATATGGTGCGCCTCTCCGACGCCCGCATGAGCGGCACCAGCTATGGCATGTGCGTGCTGCATCTTTCGCCGGAGAGCCACGTGGGCGGTCCGCTGGCGTTTGTGCAAACGGGCGATGAGATTGAGCTGAATGTGCCCGAGCGCAAAATCCATTTGCACGTGAGCGATGAAGACTTAGAAGTCCGCCGAGCCGCGTGGCAAAAGCCTGAGCCAAAATACGCGCGCGGCTACGGCCAGTTGTATATCAACCATGTGACGCAAGCCCACGAAGGCTGTGATTTCGATTTTCTTCAACACGGCCCGGCTACCCCTGAGCCGTCGATTCATTAAGATGAACACCGACATCATCACTCCCGAGATACTTGCTAATTCCGTGATCGCCGTGCCGCCGTTGGCGCGCGATTTGGACCTCAATGTATGCGCCGCCGAGAACGCCAAGATCATGCGCCATCTTGAGGCCGGTGGCATTCGCACGCTGCTCTACGGCGGTAACGCGGTATTCTATCACATTGCGCTTGCTGAGTACGCCGACACGCTGGCGATGTTGCAGGAACAGGCCGGAGCGGACACCACAGTGGTGCCGTCGGTCGGTCCCGCGTATGGCACCTCGATGGATCAGGCAGCGGTGCTGCGGGATTTTGATTTCCCTACCGTGATGGTGTTGCCCGCGCGCGACATCGCCACGCCTAAGGGATGCGCCACGGGCATCCGCAAATTCGCCGAGGCCTACGGCAAACCGATTGTGCTCTACATCAAGTTTGAAGGCTATCTGGAGCCGGGAGACGCGCTGGGGTTGGTTGATGATGGTGTCGTGAATTGGATAAAATACGCCATCGTGCGCGAGGATCCCACGCAGGATGATTATCTTCGAAAGCTGGTCGATTGTGTGGATCCGCAACTCATCGTCAGCGGCATTGGTGAGCAACCGGCCATCGCGCACGTGAACGGGTTTGGCGTGAACAGCTTCACCAGCGGCTGCGTCTGCGTGGCGCCCAGTCTCTCCATGAAAATGCTGCACGCCCTCAAGGCAGGCGATCTCGATATCGCCGAGAGCATTCGCCAGACCTTTGAGCCGCTCGAGGATCTTCGCAACGGCATCAATCCCATTCGCGTGCTGCACACCGCCGTGGCCGAGGCCGGCATCGCCAACACGGGCCCAATCCTCCCGCTACTGCACGGCACCTGCGAAGACAGTGCGGCCAAGATTGCCACGGCTGCGAAGGTTTTGTTGGAGCATAATTAGGTTTCCCGTTGCTTTATCCTAGGAGCTTGTAAGGTAAACTTGCTCCACCTATCGGGTGGTGGTTCAATCGGGCATGCACCTTTGGTTTCTGTTGGGTTTCCTGTTGGCGGCGTTGATTTCGGACGCGAAGGATCGGTCATCAAATTTTGTGGTCATCCTCGCCGATGACATGGGTTACGGCGATGCCACCTGTTACAATCCCAAATCCAAGAGCCCCACCCCGCATATCGACCGGCTGGCGCGCGAAGGCATGCGGTTTACTGACGCGCATTCGCCTGCCTCATGGTGTGTGCCCACACGGTACGGGATATTGACTGGTCGCTATCCGCATCGGGCGGATATGGATTGGCGCCGGAAGGCTGTGATCGAGGAGGGGCGTACGACCGTGGGGTCTGTGCTGCGCGAGCAAGGCTACTCCACGGCAATGGTCGGCAAATGGCATCTCGGGTTCGATGGCGGTCCGGACTATGACTACACCAAACCGCTGGTCGGCGGGCCGTTGGATCGCGGGTTTGATTTCTACTACGGCATGTCCCACTCGCTGGACATCGTACCGTACTACTACATCAGCGGCCGCAAGGCAGTGATGGTGCCGAACCTGCAGATCGGTCCGCGCCACACGGAAGGGTGGAGCCCTATCCAAGGCGAGTTCTGGCGCGGCGGTCCCATTTCGCCGGACTTCAAACACGTGGAGGTGTTGCCGCGATTCACGGAGCAGTCGGTGGATTACCTGCGCTCGCGCCGCGACAAGGCTAATCCGTTTTTCCTGTACGTCGCCTTGCCTGCGCCGCACACGCCGTGGTTGCCGACGAAGCCGTTTCAAAAACGCACCAACAACATGTACACGGATTTCGTGGCGATGGTGGATGACACCGTGGGCCAAATCCTGAAGGCGCTGGATGACAACGGTCTGGCGCGCGACACGCTCGTGTTGTTTACCAGCGACAACGGGCCGGTGTGGTACGATTCCGATACCGAACGATTCGGCCACAGCGCCACCACGCCGTTGCGCGGGATGAAAGGCGACGCCTGGGAGGCGGGCCATCGCATGCCGTTCATCGTGCGCTGGCCGCATGCCGTGAAGGCCGGCTCGGTGAGCGATGCGATGGTGTGCCAAACCGATTTGCTGGCGACCTTCGCCGCGATTGCCGGCCGCAAGCTGGCGGATGATGAAGGCGAGGACAGCGAAAACCTGCTGCCCGTACTCACCGGCCGCCGTGAGGAAGGGCGGTTTGAGATGGTGACCTTGAGTTCACGTAAAGTGCTCGGCGCGCGTCGGGGCGGTTGGAAGTACATGAACACCCTCAGCTCCGGCGGCTTCACGAAAGTGCATTTGGCCAAGCCGAAGTCCGGCGATCCGAAGGGGCAGTTGTACAACTTAAGTAATGACATTGGTGAAACGGAAAATCGCTGGAACGATGCGCCGGGTGTGCTGAGGGAATTCGAAGCCATGCTCGCGAGCCAGAAGGAAAGTGGACGGTCGCGTCCGCGCATGCAGGCATTTGCTAGGACGATTCAAACGGCCAAAAGCATCCGGACTTGGCGGCTGGATCCGGACGGCCAGAACGGGACGTTTGCCGACTATGCCATCGACGCGCCGGGTAAAATCCTTGCCGGTAAGGTTTCCGCGTCTTTGCGGCGATTGGTACTGGCCAATGCGGATGCAGCCACACGGCACGACGAGAAGTTTCATTTCGACCCGGGCATCCTGCTGCGATTCCAGTCCGGCAAAGACGAAGTGCAGGTGGCCATCTGTTTCATCTGCAACAAATGGGCACTGTACCTGAACGGCGAGACGGTGAGCTATACGTCGATTGAGGAGGAACGGCGCGCGGTGTTGGCCGAGGTGAAAGCCATTTTCCCGAACGACAAAATCATTCAGGGCATACCGGAAAAACTGCAATGAAAATCATCCTGACACTGGTGGTCCTCGGTCTGACGGCGCTAAACGCCTGGGCGCGCCCGAACATTGTCTTGATCATGGCCGACGACGTTGGCTGCGAACCGATCGGGGCCTACGGCGGCGAACGTTGGAAGACGCCGCACATCGATGCGCTGGCCAAGAGCGGTATGCGGTTTGACTACTGCTTCGCCATGCCGGTGTGCCATCCCACGCGCACGACGTTGCTGACCGGCAAATATCCCTTCCGGTTGAAATCGCGTTGGGGATCGTTTCCCAAGAGCGAGGAGAAACACACGCTGGCGCAGGTGCTCAAGCGCGCGGGCTATGCTACGGCCGTGGCCGGCAAGTGGCAGTTGTGCCTAATGAAAAACGATCTGCAACAACCGGCCCGAATGGGGTTCGATCAATGGAGCGTGTTCGGCTGGCATGAAGGCGCTCGTTTTCATGAGCCGTATATCTACGAGGATGGCCGGCTGCGCACGGACACAAAGGGTAAGTACGGACCGGATTTGTACGTTGATTTCCTTGGCGACTTTATGGCCAAGAATGCGAAGGCGAACACACCGTTCTTCGCCTTTTATTCCATGGCTCTGGCGCATGATGTGACCGACGACATTCCGGAGCAGGTGCCCTACGTGCCCGGCAAGGATCGTTGGATGGATTACGGCGAAATGATCGAGAGCATGGACGACATGGTTGGCAAGCTGGTGAAGAAGATTGATCAACTCGACCTGCGCGATGACACCGTGATCCTATTCACCGGCGATAACGGTACGGCTCAACGGTCCAAACTGCGCCACATTGAAGGGCGCAAATACGAATACGAACAGGTGTACTCCATCCGCAACGGCAAACGCCTGCCCGGTGGCAAGGGTACTTTGCTGGACATCGGCACCAACGTGCCGTTGATCGCCAGTTGGCCCGGGAATATTCAGGCTGGCAGTCGTGGGCATGAGCTGGTTGATTTCAGCGACTGGCTACCTACGCTCGCTAGATTGGCCCGTGCTAAGCCGACCCAGCCGCATGACGGCGTAAGCTTCACCTCTGCACTCCTCCACACCCGGCGGCGCGAGGCGCGGACATTCGCCTTTGCCGAACACCGCGGTGGCAAAGCGTGGGTCCGCACCAAACAATACAAATTGTACCACGACGGCCGTTACTTCGATATCCAAGCCGACCCCATGGAAAAACAGCCCCTCAAAAATCTAAACAACCGCGCCGCCACAGACCGCAAGCTGCTGGAAGCGGCGTTGTTGAAACTGAATTATCCCGCAACGAAAAAATGAAGCGGTTGAAACTGCCAGTTTAATCTTCTTCGCGTCGCAGGACGCGTACATCGCCGCGGCGGGCTGTGAGGCCGTCGCGATCGAGCTTCTCCAGCACGGGAATCAAAATCCGTCGTGACACATTCATGGTTTTGCGCAGATCGCTGGCGGTGGCCTGTGTGTGTTTGCGCAGATGTTGTTTCACGATCAGGCGTAACCGGTTGAATTCCAGCGTGCCCATGGCTAGCTCGGAGCTGATGTCGATGACCTCGCCGGTATCGATGAGAAACTGCAGGGCCGACCGGCCGGTGGGGCTTTCGGTTAGAATTTTGCGCGCAGGCGGATCGGTGGATTGTAGCGCGGCTCGAATGCGCTCGCCGGCATTGCGGAGGTGCGCGGGCAGGGCGGGTCGATGGGTGCGTTTGGAAATGTGCGTCTGGTGTCGCTGAAAACCATTCTGCTCAAGATCAGCCAGCAGTTCTTCAAACACTTCACGGCCATTGAAGGCGCGCTCGGCGTGAGGGCGCAGTTGATCCAGCGGTAGGCCTGGGCGTTCGGGGTGTGATCGGTGTTCCTCATCGATCAATGCCGTACAGGTCTCGCGCAGAGCGGTCCAGTGTTGGCTGTCAACCAGCCAGTCTCCAAGGCGGGTGGCGGAATCCAAGCCTTTGATCGCATTCTTAATTTGCGCCTTTGTGAAATGCGATGGCCGCAACAAGGCATCGGCACGCGCGGCACCGTCCCGGGCTAACTGGGACGCAATCCAGACGCCGGCATCCTCTGGATTTTCGGCGCGGATTTGCAGGAATGCGCGATGAGCCTCGGTGCGTAGTTGCTTGCGGTCGCCATGCGCATTGAGCACGCGGCCGCCGGCCAACGTGGCGCTCTGGGGCCAGTTGCGGATCACCAGCCGATCGCCGGGCCACACGCAGGCCGGTTGTTCCAGCCGTAACTGGGCCAATTGGCGTTCGCCGCCGGCCAGAGCCTTGCCTTCCGTCAGCACCAACCGCGCCGGCCAATGGCCGCTGCCGTGATGCATCCACACGCGCGTGTCGTTGCACAGTGGCGTGCAGTTGGCCGGCAAACGCGGGGAGCGTTCGAGCAGGACGTCGATCGTCTTTGTGGGCTCAGCGAGTCCGGGCAGGGTAATGGTGGCGCCACGAGGGAGTTGGTCGCGCGATAATTCAGATAAACCCAGCGCCGTGCGAGTGCCGGGCACGGCATCGTTTTGGCCGCGGTGATGCGATTGCACGGAGCGGATGCGGCTGTTCGCACCGGGCGGGAAAGCGGCGATGGTTTCGCCCTGCTTCAGACTGCCGCCGGTGAGTGTGCCGGTCACCACCGTGCCGATGCCTTGCAGGGAAAATACGCGATCAGCCGCGAGGCGCGGTTGGCCATCATCCACGTGCGGCGGCATGGCATCGGCGGCGGTGGTAAGAGCGGCCTTCAATTCGTCCAAGCCGGTGCCATTGTGGGCGGAGACCGGGACGATGGCAGCTTCGGCCAGTGGACTGTGTTGCAGTTGCTGGCGGATTTCGGTTTCGCGGCCGGGAGTGTCATCCACCAGATCGGCTTTGGTCAGCGCGATCACGCCGCGCGTAGCCCCGAGGTAACTGAGGATTTGCAGGTGCTCCTCGGTTTGGGGCATCCAGCCGTCATCAGCGGCCACCACGAGCAGAGCGAGGTCCACAGCACCCACGCCGGCGACCATGTTTTTCACGAAATCCTGATGCCCCGGCACATCGACAATGCCGAGGTTGTGCCCGGGCAGTTCCAGATGCGCGAAGCCGAGGTCGATGGTGATGCCCCGCTGTTTTTCCTCTGGCAATCGGTCGGGATCATTGCCCGTAAGCGCCGTGATCAGCGCGCTTTTGCCGTGATCAATATGACCGGCCGTAGCCAGGATAGCGTGGCGGATGGACATCTACTGTTTGCTGCGTGCGGGCAGGCGCTTGAACTCGAATGTGGCTTTTACCGGCACCTCCTTGCCGTTGACTTCGAGGTGCGGGCCGAAGAAATAATTGAACGGCCCGGCCTTGGGCGCGGGTTTGACGGTGATGTCGCGGCCGCGGCTGAGCTCGAGGCGATTGGCGGGGTGATGGCCGAAATAGTAATTGGCCAGCTCCGGATGCTTGTCGGCCTCGCTGATGTCGACCGGCACCCATTTGCCGTTGGCATGAAACTCCGCCCAGCAATGGTAGCCGCCGATGGCGCCGGCGTTTTTGTCGGCCGGAATTGTGAAGCCGATGGCGAACCGCGCAGGGATGTTGATGGCGCGGCAGAGGGCGATGAAGTAGGCGTGGAAATCGGTGCAGTTGCCGGTGCGCGCATCGCAGGCGTAGAGCGCATCGCCGCGGCCCCAGCCTTTGCCGGCTTTGCTGTAGCGCATGTGATCGAGCACGTGCCGGTAAAGAGCCTGCGCGCGGGCGTGATCATCCTTCGCTTTAACCTTGGCAGTGGAAGCGCTGGCGATGGTAATGAAGCGTGCGTTCAACGGCACCAACCGCTCAGCGCGCAGATGCACCTTGGGATCGCCGGCTTCACGATGGGCGTGCTTTTCCTTGCGGGTGACCTGATAGCGCAGGGTGATGTGTTGACCCTGATCGGCGGGCCCGGGCTCAAGCAAGAGAATGTCGTTGCGGCCCGCGGCATCCAGCGCCCGATGCCAGGCGATCGGCGATTGGATGGTGAGCACTTCAAATTTTTGATGTGCATCGGGCTTGGCCAAGGGAATCCATAATCGACCGGAGGCCGACAGCTCCGGAACGGTCAACTGGTAAACCAGCTCGAAGCGGTCGGTGCCGCGTACGATGGTTTTGTCCGCAGAAAATCCGTTGACCGCGAATAGGATGGTGAGGGTTAGTATTAATGTTTTCATTGGAAAATAGTTTGGATGGATTGAGTAAGCGCTTTGTCTTGTTCGGGAAATACAGTCCGCAGATCGAGTCGCAAGCGTTGGCCTTGGATGACGCCGATCACCGGCAGGGCGGCGCGGCGCAGGCGAGTGGCGAACTCCTTGAGGGCCATGTCGTCGGGCACAAGATCGAGCGTGATACTGGGCAGGGTGGCTTGCGGCAAAGCGCCGCCGCCGACCTGCGAGGCACCTTCACGGACGGTGACCTGCAAGGGCAAGTCCGCAAGGGCTTTGGCGAGTTTGTTGGCGCGGCGTTTCAGGGTGGTCGGATCGGCCTGCAGCGCCTGATTGAGCGGTAGCGATTCGCCTTCGGCACGGAGATACGATTCGGCGGCGTCTTGCAACGCGGTGAGGATCAGCTTGTCGCAACGTAACGCGCGGAAGAAGGGATGTTTCTTGAGCGCGGCGATGTGCTTTGTTTTGCCGGCAATAATGCCGGCCTGCGGTCCGCCGAGCATTTTATCGCCACTGAAACACACGAGGTCTGTGCCGGCCTTGAGCACCTCACGCGGGGTGGTTTCATGATGGCCTTCAGCCCAGTCCTCGGTGGGTAGTAACACACCGCTGCCAAGATCTTCCACGAAGGGAACACGCTTCTTGCGTGCGAGTGCGGCCAGTTCACGGCGGTTGGGCGAGGCGACAAAGCCGTCCATGAAAAAATTACAGCGATGCACCTTAAGCAATAGGCCGGTATCCGCACAGATGGCTTTAACATAATCCTCAAGGTTGGTGCGGTTGGTGGTACCGATTTCACACAGAACGGCGTCGCTGGTTTCGAGTATATCCGGGATGCGAAAGCCGCCACCGATCTGTACCAGTTCGCCGCGGGAAATAACGACCTCCTTTTTGGTGGCGGTGAGCTGCCGCACGATCAGCACCAGCGCGGCGGCGCAATTATTGGTCACCATCGCCGCTTCCGCGCCGCACAGTTCGGCGAGGCATTGCTCAACGTATGCGGCGCGTTTGCCGCGGCGACCGGTGGTGAGGTCGATTTCAAGATTGGTGTATCCGGTATTAGTGGGCGGCGCGATGGGCGCCCGGCCGAGGTTGGTATGGACGACCACGCCGGTACCATTGATGACCGGTTGCAGCCGGGAGAGGGCTAGGTCGTCCAAGCGTTGCCGGATGGTCTCTGTGATGGCGTCGGCGTCGGGGATGTTCTCGGCTTTGCGGATAGCCGCCAATTCCGCTCGGATGGTGTTCACCACCAACGGTCGGGGCAGCGGGCAGTCGGCCACCGTCTCGAGCAGCGTATCTACGCCAGGGATGGCGCGTAGTGTTGGATTCGTTTTTGCCATCAGTTTACGGTGATCAAAGGTTCCGTGCGCTCGGTGAGTTGGCCGAAGGCAGTCAGGTTTAATTCAGCAGTGGCTTCCTGAAATGCGTCCAGACCGTCGGGCGCGACAGCGACGAGCAGTCCGCCGCTGGTTTGTGGATCGCAGAGCAGGGCGCGTTGGCCGGCGGTGATCGGACTGAGATGATGGCAGTAGCTGTCGAAATTGCGATCGGTGCCGCCGGGTGTGCAATCCTCGGCAATGTAATGATCGGTGTTGGGCAGGCGCGGCACGGCGGTACTGTCGATCACGGCGCTCACGCCGCTGCCTTCGCACAACTCGATGAGGTGGCCGAGCAGTCCGAATCCGGTGACATCGGTCATTGCCTTCACGCTTGGCACGGAGCTGAGTTGGCTTCCGATTTGGTTGAGCGCGGTCATTTGATCGACAGCGCGTTGCACATCGGCATCCTCGGCAATACGCCGCTTTTGAGCAGTGGTCACGAGACCAACGCCAAGCGGTTTGGTGAGAAACAATTCGCAGCCCGGCTCAGCGGCGTCGTTGCGCTTGAGCTGGTCCACTGCGACCTGGCCGGTGACGGCCAGACCGAAGATGGGTTCGGGCGCGTCGATGCTGTGACCTCCGGCCAACGGGATATTGGCCTGGGCACAGGCGGCGCGGCTGCCTTCGAGTACACGGCCGGCTACGGTGGGCGGAAGTTTTTCGATTGGCCAACCAAGGACCGCAATGGCCATCAGCGGCGTGCCGCCCATGGCGTAGATATCGCTAATGGCATTCACCGACGCGATCTGTCCGAAGTCGAAGGGGTCATCGACGATGGGCATGAAAAAATCCGTGGTGCTGATCACCACCTTACCGTTGCCGAGATCGTACACCGCGGCGTCGTCCTTGGAATCGTTGCCCACGAGCAACTTCGCGTGCGGAGCGGCTTTACCTGCTTGGCTTAGGATTTCCTCCAGCACCTTGGGCGAGATCTTGCAGCCACAACCGGCACCATGGCTGTATTGGGTCAGGCGAATGGGATCGGTCGCGTCAGTCATGGGCGGTGGCGAAATTGGCGGAGAGGGTAGGAATCGAACCTACCTCGGCCCGGTCACGGACCGACAACGGTTTTGAAGACCGCGGGGGCCACCAGGCACCCTCAACTCTCCGGATTGTGTGCCGCGCTGGCGCGGCGGGAAAGACCATAGGCGGTGCGCTACAGACTCCGGAGAGCCTGTAATACGGCGGCGGGCTCAGGGAATTCACCCGTTGCCCGCTTGGAATGCACCAGCTTGTCATTCGCAGTGACTTCGAACATCGCGCCGGAACTGGGAACCAATTCCAAAGACGAGATGCGTTGCTTCAGCTTTAATAACCGGCCCGCCAAACTGACGGCCTGCGGCTCATAGTTTCAAGCCGCACAATATTCAATGCGCACCTTCATGGTTGGGGAAATCTAAATTACCGATGTCGGCTTGGCCAGTTCAATGCAGCTTGAAACCCAGCCCGGCCTTAGGCAGAGTGAGCGGGTGAAGTGCATTGTATTCTCGCTGACAGGTCTGTGCCTAATGGCATCGATGGCTCAAGCCGCCAAAGCTCCGCGGCCGAACATCATTATCGCCATGGCCGATGATATGGGCTGGAGCGATATTGGTTGTTACGGCGGCGAGATTCGTACCCCGCGGCTTGATGCCCTGGCCGACAAGGGCGTGCGGTTCACACAGTTTTATAATACCGGACGGTGCTGCCCCACACGGGCTACGTTGCTCACCGGCGTGTACGCGCATCAGGCGGGCATTGGCTGGATGATGAGCAATCAAAATCTGCCAGGCTTTAAAGGCGATCTCGGCAAGAATGTACGCACCATTGCGGAGGTGATGAAAACGGCCGGTTACGCCACTTACATGTCCGGTAAATGGCACGTCACGCCGCATGTAAAACCCGAGGGGCCAAAATACAACTGGCCACGCCAACGCGGGTTCGACCGTTTCTACGGCACCATCCATGGCGCCGGCAGTTTCTTTGATCCCAACTCGCTCACGCGTGAGAACACCCAAGTATCGCCCCTCACCGATAAGGGATACCAGACCGACGAGTATTATTACACCGACGCCATCAGCGACCACGCCGTGCGTTACATTGAGGAACACAAGGGCGATCAACCGTTCTTCCTGTACGTGGCCTATACCGCGCCGCATTGGCCGATGCATGCCACCGAAAAGGAGATCGCCGCCTACAAGGGCTTTTACGACAAGGGCTGGGACGCCGTGCGCAAGGAGCGGTATGCGCGCCAGCTGAAGATGGGGTTGATCGATCCGAAATGGAAAAATTCTCCGCGCGACGGCAAGGCAACCTCGTGGACCGACGCCAAGAACAAGGCATGGGAACTGCGCCTCATGGAAACTTACGCCGCCATGGTGACCAACATGGATGCCGGCATGGGCCGCGTGGTGGATGCCCTCAAGGCCACCGGCCAATATGACAACACGCTGATCTTGTTTCTTGCTGATAACGGCGGCTGTGCCGAGGGCATGGGCCGACGCAACGGCATTCAGTACCGTGATCAGAATCCCGAGCAGCTCAAACCCATGGGCAAGGGCGACCTGCAATTCGACATGATCCCGCGCCGCACCCGCGATGGCCTCGTGGTGAAGCAGGGCACCGAGGTGATGACCGGCGGCGCCGATACCTACCATGGTTACGGCTTGGCCTGGGCCAATGCTAGCAACACGCCCTTCCGCGAATACAAACACTGGGTGCACGAAGGCGGCATCAGTTCCCCTCTCATCGCCCATTGGCCCAAGGGCATTGACGCGGAGCGTTATGGTAAACTGGAAAGCCAGCCCGGCCATCTAATTGATCTCATGGCCACCTGCGTCGACCTTGGTGGCGCCCAATACCCGGCCAAGGTGGGCGAAACCGCCATCGTACCGCTGCAGGGTGCCTCGCTCGCGCCGGCCTTCAACGGCAAGAACATCGGTCGCGAAGCACCGATCTATTGGGAGCATGAAGGCAACCGCGCCATGCGCGAGGGTAAATGGAAGCTCGTTGCCAAGGGTGCTAATGGCCCTTGGGAATTGTACGACATTGATGCGGATCGCACCGAGCTAAACAACCTGGCCGAGTCTGAGCCAAAGCGTCTTGCCGACATGGCTGAGCGCTGGGAGGCGTGGGCCGAGAAAGCCCTCGCCAAGCCTTGGCCTTGGGGCGGCAAAGGAAGGAATGCGGGGTTTTCAAAGAAGCAAAAATTCACGCTCAAACAGGGCGATCATTTGCCGCAAACCCAGGCACCCATGGTGCGCGGCAAAGGGTTCACTGTGGAAGCCCGCGTGGTGGCCGGTGGAAAAGACGGCGTGATTGTCGCGCAAGGTGGTACTAACCACGGCTGGTCACTCCACATCTGGGAAGGCACCCTCCGATTCGTCACCCGCCACGACGGCACATTGACGATGGTTGCAGACGAAAAACCGTTTCCCAAAGCTGCTGCGACGGTGTCTGCAGAGCTTGCTAAGGACGGCAAGGTGACCCTGAAGATTGACGGCGCCATGGTGGCCCAAGGCAAAACCCCCGGGGCCATGCGCGACATGCCGCTCGATGGATTGGAAGTTGGCGAAGATCGTAATGGCGCCGTAGGGCGTTATCCGGCGGATAAGAAATTTGCCGGCAAGGTGGATACGGTGAAGCTGCAGTTGATAAAGTAGACGGAGAGTTTTTTGTGGCGTGGAGTAGGCGCCTTTAAAGCAAAAAGGGCGATATACGTCTCAGTTGAAAGACACCGATACGCGAAAATTTTATCTGCGAGTAAAGTGTCGGTCTGGGTGGTAAGGTGAAGACCATGTTTGAATTCCAAGTGTAAAAACGGAACCCTCATCGAATACAAAAAAAGCCGCCCGCGGGCGGCTTGTGTTTTTTTTGGAATTGAGTATTAAGGGTTGGTGTTTTCCTTCTTGTCCTTGGCAGCACCTGCAGCAGCCCCGACGGCCCCGCCGGCAGCGGCGCCCACGGCGGCGCCTTCTAGTCCACGCCCGGATTGATGGCCGATCACGCCGCCCAGAATGCCGCCTACAGCGGCTCCAATGCCGGCGCCTTTCCCAGTGTTGGTTTGGCAGCCTACACCCGCGGTGAGCATTGTCCCCGCAGCCAGAATTATCATTACTTTCTTCATTAGTTTCTTAATTGGAATTTTGTATTCGACGTGCCGAGAGTGCGGCGATATTCAAATCTTTCAAGAGGAAACCGGTTCGACTTGCTCTCGCCGGTGGAAAACCCACAATGAACGCATGAACTTGACCCGACGAGAAGCCCTCAAGGCCGGTGCCTTGGGTATGGCTTCAAAAGCTACTCCCACAACAGTTTCTGCCCAAGTGCCGCGAGCGGAGCTGAAGTCGGATTTTAAGATTACCAAGGGCCGCATTCGCCAATCGGTGATGGGCTGGTGCTTTAAGCCTATGCCAGTGCTGGAATTGGCCAAGCATTGTCGGGCCATTGGGATCGAGGCGATTGAGGGGATTTCGGCCAAGGATTATCCGGCGGTACAAAAGCTGGGGCTGAAGATTTCACTGGTGAGCGGCGGGCACGGCTTCAAGAAGGGGCCATGCGTGGCGGATAACAAGGCGTTCGTGGTGGAGAAACTGAAGCTCGGCATTGATCTGGCCGCGGAGATCGGTACCAAGAGCGTGATCACTTTCACGGGCATGCGTGAGAAAGGGCTCGCCGATGCCGCCGGCGCGCGTAATTGTGTGGAGGCTTGGAAGGCGGTGATGCCGTATGCGGAGAAAAAGAAAATTAATCTCGTGCTCGAACACCTTAACACGCGTGATGACAGTCATCCAATGAAAGGGCACCCCGGATATTTCGGTGAAGATGTGGACCACTGCGTAGAGCTGATTCGTCAGGTGGATTCGCCGAACATGAAACTGCTCTTTGATGTATATCATGTGCAGATTATGAACGGCGATGTCATCCGCCGCATCCGCCAGTACAAGGATGTGATCGGCCATTACCACACTGCGGGTAATCCGGGGCGGGCGGAGTTGGACGACACTCAGGAGATCAATTATCCCGCCGTGATGCGGGCGATTGTGGCGACCGGCTATGATCTGTTTGTGGCACAGGAATTTATTCCCACTTGGGACGATCCTGTGGCCGCGCTGCGGCACGCGGCAATGGTGTGCGATGTGTAAATCAAAACGACTTCCTGGATGCGGCTCCAGTGTGCTGTCGGTGCCTCGCCGGCAGCACGGGATGCGTTCGGTGGTAGCAACTGATCTTGCCTTTTGAAGACCTTGCCGCATTCTTGGCCCATGCACCGTTTGCTTTGCCTGTTGATGGCGTTTGTGTGGTCGGCTGTTCTATCGGCAAAAGATTCCAAGGATAGTCGGCCTAATTTTGTGGTGATCCTTTGCGATGACTTGGGTTACGGGGATCTAGCCTGTTACGGGCATCCGCACATCAAGACGCCGTATCTGGACAAGCTTGCGAAGCAAGGTATGCGGTTAACCAGTTGTTATGCGGCCGCGCCGGTGTGTTCGCCTTCGCGCGCAGGAATGCTAACCGGCCGTACGCCGAATCGGTCCGGCGTGTACAACTGGATTCCGGACAATCACGTGATGCACCTGCGCAAGGATGAGGTGACGGTCGCCGGGATGCTCAAGGCCTTGGGCTACGACACCGCGCACGTCGGCAAGTGGCATTGCAATGGGAAGTTTAATTCGCCCGCCCAACCGCAGCCGGGCGACCACGGGTTTAACCATTGGTTCGCTACGCAAAACAACGCGGCGCCGTCGCACAAGAATCCGCGCAACTTTGTGCGCAACGGCAAACCGGTGGGGCCGATGGAAGGCTACGCCTGCCAGTTGGTAGCTGATGAAGGCGTGGATTGGCTGCGCAACGGGCGTGACAAGCAGAAGCCGTTTTTTCTCTTCACCTGTTTTCATGAGCCGCACGAGCCGGTGGCGTCACCGGACAAGATGACCACGGGCTATTCGGAGGTGGCCCGGAACAAACTGGAGGCGGAGTATTTTGCCAATGTGGAGAACATGGACGCCGCTGTTGGCAAACTGATGGCGGCTTTGGATGAGCTGAAGCAGGCGGACAACACCCTGGTATTTTTTACCTCGGACAACGGCCCGGAAACCCTGCGGCGTTACGGCGGTGCAGCGCGGTCGTTTGGCAGCCCAGGACCGTTGCGCGGCATGAAGTTGTGGCTGTTCGAAGGGGGCATTCGGGTGCCGGGGATTCTGCGGTTTCCCGGTCGCATTCAGCCCGGCAGCGAAAGCGATGAGCCGGTTTGCGGTCTGGACGTACTGCCCACGCTCACGGCGCTGGCGGGCATTGAACGCAAGCCGGATCGAGCCATTGATGGCACGAGTTTTGTGGAGGTGTTCACAGGTAAACCGATTCGCCGCGTGACACCCCTGTATTGGCATTACTATAACGCGCTCGGGGCGCCCAAGGCAGCGATGCGCGCGGGTGACTGGATGGTGCTTGGTAGTTGGGGTCAGACAGATCAACGCGGCGGCGGGTTCTTTCGCGAATCGGACCAGAAATTGGTGAAGACCATGGAGCTAAAACATTTTGAGCTCTACAATTTGAAACGCGATCGCGATCAGAAAAAGAATCTCGCCGAGACGGAGCCGGCGCGCTTGAAGGAATTGAGCGTGCAGTTGGTCAAGAAATATCGCGAAGTACAGGCCGAGGGGCCGGAATGGAAGTTTGGGAAATAACATGAAAAAGTGGATTGGTTTGTTGGGCCTGTGCGCGTGGACGGCGCAGGCGGAGGTGACGCTGGCGCCGGC